>NZ_JBHZDH010000020.1:0-24850 GCF_042755925.1 Lysinibacillus sp. NPDC059133
AATTAACGTGGAGTTCGCACCAATCGCTTGATACGAAGGGTATTCTGTTATAAATCTATGCTTCTATACAGATTTGTATAGTTTTGTCTAAATTTGTTGTAACAGTTTTGTTACCCAAATATCTTCTTTCGTCCCTCGACGGATTTCGATGACATCTCTAAAACCCTTTGTCGTAATAAGAGCTGTTTTTGGCAGCTTGCGCTCAATTAACGCATTCGTTCCAACTGTTGTACCATGAGAAAAAATTTTAATATCCTTACCATTTAATTCTGCTTTTGCTACTCCATTTAAAATTCCTTGCTCTGGATTTGAAGGTGTAGACGACGTTTTTGTAACAAATACTTCTCCCGTCTCTTCATTAAAAACAAATACATCTGTAAACGTTCCACCGACATCAATTGCTAAACGACTTTGTGTCATAGCTCTACCTTCTTTCGTTTAATTAATTAAATCTAAAACCCAAAATGATCTTTTTGTATAAAGTTAATGCCTCAAGCGAATACCCCAGATTTTTCAAAAAGTTATTGCACTACAATTCGAAAAAATTTGGGTCATTACACCGAGGCATATGTGACGTATATTTTTTTGTCTTCTATTTTAAATTTCTTTCACGAAATTTTTACTCACTTTTTGTACCAATCGTAATAGTTTTAAACGTTGTAAAAAACTCTTTCGCCGCCTGCCCCTGCTCACGGGCACCGGTACTTGAGTTTTTCACTCCTCCAAACGGTGCTTGAGGCTCTGCTCCACCCGTTTCATCATTAACCTGTACAAGTCCAACTTCACTACGGTTAATAAAATCAAATGCTTTCGGAATGTTATTTGTATAAATAGAAGCACTCAATCCAAAATTAGAATCATTAGATAGTCGGATCGCTTCTTCATAATCCTTTACTTTAATAACAGCTAAAACTGGTCCAAAAATCTCTTCATGAGCAATCGACATCTCGTGTGTTACATTCGTAAAGATTGTTGGATCAATAAAGTATCCTTCTAACATACCTTTTGTAGGACCACCACCAAATACAAGCTCTGCGCCCTCTATTTTTGCTTTTTCAATGGCGCTTAAGATAGCATCATATTGCCCTTTGGATGATACAGGTCCCATCGTAACACCAACTTCAAATTTTTTAACTTCTTCTATTAACTGCTCTAACACCTTTTCATAAACCGCTTCCTCGATGTAAACTCGACTAGTTGCTGTACAACGCTGTCCCGTTTGCTTCATCGCACCTTCAATCGTTAATTTTGCAGCTTGATTGATATTGGCATCAGCTAAAATGATCGCTGCATTTTTGCCTCCAAGTTCGAGCTGAATTTTTTTATTAGTAGATCCAGCAGTATCTAAAATACTTTGCCCTACACTATTTGAACCTGTAAATGTAATCGCCTTTACTTCAGGTGCCTCCAATAATACCTGCCCCACTTTTGAACCACGGCCTTGCACAACATTTAACACGTTTTTGGGTAAGCCTGCCTGTTCAAATAATTCTCCTATTAATTTACCGGTTAAAGCGCTTTCAATAGAAGGCTTCCAAACTACTGTATTGCCGTACACTAATGCGGGTGCAATTTTCCATAGAGGAATAGCGACAGGGAAATTCCAAGGAGTGATGGCCGCAACGACACCAAGTGGTACCCGCATTGTGTACAGTAATTTCGCTTCATTGGCTGACGGTAACACCTCACCTGTTGCCCGCATCCCTTCTTGTGCAAAATAACGTAAAATGGAAGCACCTCGTTTTACTTCACCAAGCAATTCATTTTTCGTTTTACCCATTTCACTCGAAGCTATTTCAGCTACTTTATCCATATTTTTCTCAAGCAAGTCTGCTGTCACACGTAAAATTTCTCCACGGGCAACAGAAGACGTATTTTTCCAACCTTCGAATGCATCCTGAGCTGCAACGATAACCTCTTTCGTTTCATCTATTGTCAAAAGCTCAACTTGGCCTATACATTGAGATGGTTTCGCTGGATTAAATTGTTCTCGTATTTCTCTAACGATCGTTGTCATAAAACTCCTCCTTCAAATAATGATCATTTACGTTGACATTACTTTTTTTCAACAATTGTTTTACCTATATGCTCAAATGTCTCGTCTAAAATACGTAACATTTCATCTAGCTCTACTTTTGATAGAATGAGAGGTGGAGAAAAAACAACTGTATCTTGATCATACGTAACCGTTCGTAGAATCAATCCTCGTTTCATCGTTTCCTGAACAAAAATCGGACTAAGAGGAGACTCAAACAATTCACCCGTCTCACGGCTCTTCACTAATTCAATGGCTCCAAGTAATCCAAGCGTGCGCACACGGCCGATAAAGCTATATTTTTCTTGCAGTGCTCGGAATCCTTCTAACATGGCACCCCCCATGTTTGCAGCATTTTCAACGAGATTTTCTTGCTCAAGGATTTCTATGTTTTTCAATCCAACTTGGCAAGCGAGTGCATGACCGCTGTAAGTATATCCGTGCATTAATGTCCCTTTAGAAAGCTCACATAAATCTTGATGAATTGTTTCAGATATCGCCACACCACCAAGTTGAACATAACCACTTGATACGCCTTTAGCGAAAGACATCATATCTGGCACTACCCCGTAATGTTCCATACCAAAGAATTTCCCTGTACGGCCAAATCCTGTAATAACTTCATCTGCAATGAATAAAATACCGTACTCATCACAAATTTCCCGCACTTCTTTAAAGTAATCTTTTTGCGGAATATTAACTCCCCCTGCCCCTTGTACGGGCTCAGAAATAAATGCTGCCACAGTCTCAGGGCCTAACGCTTCAATCGTCTCACGTAAATTACGTACGGATTCGCTGTATACATAGTGGAAATCAGGGGCGTGTGAATTGGTAAAGTCACGAAATGCTTGTAAGCCTGTCGCATTAGTAGCCCCCATAGCCACTCCATGGTATGAATGTGTACGTGAAATAATTTTTTGACGCTCTGGCTGACCTTTTAGTAACCAGTAATGACGTGCTAATTTAATCGCTGTATCGTTCGACTCTGAGCCACCCGAAGTGAAAAATACAGTATTTAAGTCTCCCGGAGTTAAAGAAGCGATTTTCGTCGCTAAACGTATAGCTGGTTCATTGCTAAATGAAGCGAAGCAGGAACTAAATGCTAATGTAGAAATTTGCTCCTTTGCTACTTCAGCAATTTCTTTACGGCCATGCCCAATATTTACATTCCATAAAGAAGACATGCCATCAATGTATATATTTCCTTCTATATCTTTTAAGTAAATGCCATTGCCCTCTGTAAAAATGGCTGCAGGACCTTGTGTTTGCTGTTGCTCGATCGACGTTGTTGGGTGTAGAAAATGTTTTTGATCTAACGTTTTTAACTCTTCTTTTAGTTGAATTGTCATAAATGCCAACCTCTTTTCGTTTAAAGTTTCATACATTTTTTTAGTAGCAATTCTCATGCCAACTGGTAAAAAAAATTATTTAAACGAAAAAAAATTGCCTTTTTGCCATAGCGTGGGGTTGATTTCCGTTCCGATTGGGCGCTTTGTTGTTGCTTTCGCACAGATAAAACAATTGTTGCTGTCGCTTCGCTTTCGCACAGATAAAACATTTGTTGCTGTCGCTTCGCTTTCGCACAGAGCAAAGCTTCCTGGGGGCGTCCGATCTCCACTCCAATTAACTTATATTCATGCCATACGTTTTAACAGCAGTTTTGTGAAGCAATAATTAATTGCTTTGTATTGTTTTGATTTATCACCAAAAGTTAGGGATGATATTCCAAAAAGAAAAAGAGACGTTTTCTTTTTGAAAATGCCTCTTTCCTTCTAAATCTATTAACATATTAACGATGCGTTTCATCATTTTCCTTGTATGAATTAGTGAGTATTGCGATATTACAACTTATTGTGCACGAATGATATATTGATGCAAAAATACATCGTTAGTCCTTATATGAAATTTGTTTTGTTAATTGCAACTTTTGTATTTTACGTACCAATGTTGATTGATCACAGCCAAGTGATTTAGCAGCCTGCCGGATACTCGGAAATTTAGATAGAGCTTCCTTAATAATCTGCTTTTCAAACGCGACTACTTGCTCCTTTAAAGTACCACTAAACTTTGGGGTTACAACTTGTTCCTGGATGTTTTGTATTTCTACGGGATTTTCTATATCACGTATAATAATTGGATTACTATCTAACTCTTGTTGTACAATATATGCTGTTATTTCTGGCTGCGTTGCTAGCAAACAAATACGCTCCACCATATTTTTAAGTTGACGTACATTTCCTGGCCACTCAAAACACTCTAATATTTTCATTGCAGATGATTCTATTGTTCGATGGATACCATATTTTTCTTCAACAACAGCTAAAAAATGGTAGACAAGTGGGATGATATCTTGACGACGATATCTTAAAGGAGGAATTTCAATCGGGATAATATTTAAACGATAATATAAATCCTCACGAAAATGACCTTGCCTCACCATTTCAGCTAAATTTCGATTTGTCGCAGCGATTATGCGTACATCAATTGGAATAGGCTTTCCACTACCTAAACGCTGAACCTCAGATTCTTGGAGGACACGTAATAATTTCGCCTGTAGTAGTAAGGGCATCTCTCCAATTTCATCTAAAAACACTGTACCACCAGACGCAATCTCAAATAACCCCGCCTTACCACCTCTGGCTGCACCCGTAAATGCTCCTGCCTCATAGCCAAAGAGTTCAGATTCTAATAAATTCTCAGGGATTGCACTACAGTTAATTGTTAATATTTGCTTATCGTTACGCCGGCTATTTGCATGAATAAGCTTTGTAATCTCTTCTTTACCAACGCCCGATTCGCCACCAATTAATACAGTTGAGTCTACCTCTGCAACTCTCATAACCCGCTTTACAACTTGCATCATTTCTGAAGACACCGCGATTAAACTACTTTTTGTTGTTTCTTTATTATGTAGGGCATGTAGCTTATTTTTAAAATTCTCATTTTGAACTTCTAATTTTTTTACTTCTTTCTCTAACAGTTTTAATTGTGTCATATCACGTGTAATTGCTACTACGTATTGTAATTCACCGTATTCATCAAATATTGGCTTGCCAGAAACTAAGAAGCATTTCCCATTAATAAACGTCTGCAAAATCGTTACTTTTTCTTTTGATTCCATTACTTTCATCGAAATGGAATCACTCATTAATCCTTCAGCGATTACGTCTTTTGCAAATCTCCCCATTAAATCAATGCCTACAATTTCAATATCAATATCATTTTGAAATAAAATTTTGCCATCGCTATCACATACTGTAACGCCATCAGATATGGAGTTTAATACTTTTATGGACAATGGATTCAGAAAGTCTATATTGCTATACTGCATGAATGGCTTTATATAAAATAAGGTACCTTGCGAAGTCTCTAATACATGAACAAAATAACCTTCTACCTCAAAGCTATCCGTCCCTGTACTATATTTTTTTATTATTTTTTCAAGAAGCTCTATTTGGATATCACTTTTAAACATGACCTCATCATTTTTTACAATAAAAAAATGCTCATCTTTATGTAGTTGAGTTATCGACACCTAGATCACTCCCTCTCGAACTTTAAAAATCTTTATCAATTTATAGGTATACTGGTTAACCATTTTCATCCATCGCAATGAATCAATAATACAAAAAAATTCGCTCTTTCTACGGGGCATCTATACGCCGCGAAAAAACTTAAAGCATCCTTTAAGTTCTTTCGCGGCTTGATATCTCGCAGGAATATCGCGAATTTTTTGTATTTTATAGTATTCTACTCTGAAGCTAGCTTTTCCTCTATTTGCTCCGCAGGTCTTGTCGACATCTTTCGCATTATCATGAACAACACAACTGAGCCAATTACTACTAATGTACTTAAATAAAATTGTGAACGTAAAGATTCGATGAGGGCCTGGCAGAAATAAACGACTGTTAAAATACCAATTGTGACATACGATAGATATGGAAATAGCCACATTCTAATCGATAATGCCTCATCTGAAACTTTGTCATAATGACGTCGGAAACGAATTTGTGAAATAGCAATGAAAATATAAACTGCAATCATTAATCCTCCAACGCAATTCCCCAAAAAGTAGAAAATAACTTCAGGTGAAATGAAGTATAACATCGCACAAATATACGCAACCGCCGTACTACCAATAACAGCTGGAACAGGCACACCTCGACTATTTTTAATTTGCGAGAATATTTTTGGTGCATCGCCTCGACGCGACATTTCTAGTAACATACGTGAACTTGTATAAAGAGCAGAATTTAAAACAGAAATTAATGAAATAAAAATGACTATTTGAATAAGTTGAGCAGCAATTGGAAGCCCTGCCATTGTTAAAATATTTGCATAGGGTGCTGCCAACATTTTTGTATCATTCCAAGGTATAAGTAAAACCATAATAGCTACTGAGCCTACAAAAAATAAACCTAATCGAAAGACAACATTGCGAATGGCGCGGACAATATTTTTCGCTGGATTTTCAGATTCTGCTGCCGCAATAGCTGCAACCTCAGCACCACATATCGAGAATATAACGAAGACAATTGCCGTAAATATCGGGACAATCCCATTTGGTGCAAATCCACCAAATTCCGTTAAAATACCTAACCCCTTCGGTTCAGAATTTGGCCAAATCCCTAAAATCATAGCTATACCAACTATTAAAAATACAACAATAGCCGTAACTTTAACGAAGGAAAGCCAATATTCAAATTCACCAAATGATTTTACTGAATAAATATTAACGATTGTCATCAATAACGTTATGCCTACGCTTCCAAGCCATGTTGGTATCATCGGAAACCAATTATGCAGCATTCCCCCTATGAGTGCTGCTTCTAACCCCACAATAAATACCCAGCTTGCCCAATAAAGCCAACCTACTGTAAACCCTGCCCATGGACCAATATACTTTCCTGCATATGAAGCAAATGAGCCTAACTCTGCTGAACCTCCTGATTTCTTTCCTAATACTATTTCTCCAGCTGCCATTTCTCCAACCATTTGCATGATCAGAACTATGAGTAAGCACGCAATCGCATATGAAACCACCGCTGCAGGACCGGTACTTAAAATATTTTTCCCTGTCCCAACGAAAAGCCCTGTACCAATAACCCCACCGATGGAAATCATTGTAATATGCCGTGTTTTCAGTGATTTTTGCAAAGCCCCCATTAAACCACCCCTTTAGTGTTTTATGTAGACATTTACTAACCCCTTTTCTCTATTTCAATGTCTACCGTTTAATGAGCAATTCTGATGCCAAACCTACTAAATTATTGAAAATTCTAAAAAATTCTCTACATCTATTGTTCATAGAATTTCTAACTCAGTAATTTTAAGGCTTATCAGCATAGCGTGAGGTTGATTTCCGTTCCGGCTGGGCGCTTTGCCGCTGACGCTTCGCTTTCGCGCAGAGCAGAGCTTCCTGGGGGCGTCCGATGAGCCGCTTTTGTTGCTGTCGCTTCGCTTTCGCACAGAAAACATCCGCTACGCTGCAGGGTCTCGGGCCAATACGATGTTGGTCACGAAGGCGTTATCACAGGATGTGATGCTCTTAGCCTTCGTTCCTCTATTGCTGATCCCCAAGGAGTCACCCAGCCTCCACTCCAATCAACTCATATATGGCGTACGTTTTAACTTCTTTTCAGCGGGTGTCCAAAACATCCTCATCCCTGAATATTGTGATAAGACATTTTTCAACACCAAATGTTTTCTGTGCGTAAGCGAAGCGACAGCAACCAAATGTTTTCTGTGCGTAAGAGAAGTGGCAGCAACAAATGATTTAATGCAATTTTCAAATTTTGATGCAAAAATACATCATTAACAGTATATTTACATCAACTATTCTATCCATATATACGATTAAATGAACTCATAATATTCATCTCTTCCCTGTACTTCGCTACTGTTCGTCTGGATATTTGGATACCTTCAGCACTCAAAGTATTTGTAATCTGCTGATCCGTTAAAGGCTTTTGTTTATCCTCTCCCTCAATCAACTGTTTAAGCCGTTTTTTAATATACATAATCGAGTCCATTTTTCCAGAAATATTCATTACTCCTTTTGTAAATAACGATTGTAAAGCATACACACCATGGGAGGTTTTTATATATTTTCCACGCACTGCTCGGCTAATCGTTGATACATGTAGACTTAAAATATCCGCTACATCTTTTAACCGCATAGGCTTCAATGCCTCCATACCTTTATGGAAAAAATCTACTTGCAATTCCACTAGCAATCTAGCTAATTCGTACAGTGTTTTATCACGTTGTTCAATTCCTTGCAATAATAAAAGAGCATCTTTCATTGTATCTTTAAAATATGTTTTACAATTCGGATCATTTTTTAGCATTTCAACATACTCTTTATCGATAGAAACGATTGGTAAATATCCACGATTTAATTTAATTAGCCATTCCTCTCCTAATCTCTCTACTTCGACTTCTGGCATGACATATGGTATCGCTTCGAATTGATCTCCTATCATCACTGGATTTAAATTCTTTATATAGTGGACCGTTTTCTTCACTTCATGTAGAGACGTTTTATACTTTTTACTTAACTGTTTAATAGCCTGTGCAGCCACTAGCTCTAAATCCGTTTCGATAAATCGGGAGGCCAATTTTGGTGCAAGTGCATCACTGTCTACCTGAATGAATAAAAACTCCTTATAATTACGCGCCCCTACTCCTACTGGCTCGAAAGTTTGAAGTAAGTCCAATAATGCCTCTACATGCATAACATCCGTTTTACATCTATTAGCGACAACTTCTAAATCAACATCTAAAAATAGACGTTCATCTAAGGATTGAATTAAAAACGTTAAGATTTTTAAATCTAAAGAAGATAGATTTTTATGCATAGGTACTTGTTCCAATAAGTACTGCTCATAGCTTTCTTTTACAGCAAATTTCATCTCAATAGGGTTAAATGAATGATGTTGAGGCGCATAATATTGCGCGGAATAACTCTTATCGGAATAGCTTGCTAATTGCATAATTTCCTCATAGTGCATTTTCACCTTAGCATCAGTAACAGCTAACAGTGGATTTTCGTTAGCCTTATCATAAATATACTGTTCTAGCTCATTCGTTGTATATTGCAGTATTTCCAAATGCTGTACTAATTGTGGTGATAAAACTTGCATTATTTTTTGGGAAGTTTCGATAGCCATTTGCATACCCCACACCTCCAAAACAGAATTTTCTACATAGTAACATGTTTATTCTGTGTTTTTCCATTTTTTAATCAAATTTTTATTTTTATACATAGCTCATCAGCAAAAGCTAGGAGACGTATGTCTATACGTTATGGTGATAAGCTAAAACTTCTTCACTCCACTCATAAAATTTTCTAATAATTCCAAAAAAGTAATTGACTACACTTGTAAGTGATCATAAAATACACATATACGATAATGGTTACCACATTACGGTAAAATTTAAGGAGTGAATCAAATGTTTCATTTACCAACTGTGCAGTTTACACAACAACAAGAGCAATTTCGCTTAGATGTTCGAACGTTTTTACAGAATGAATTAGCAAAAGGAACCTTCACGCCTAAATGTGATTCTTGGCTCAGTGGAGATGATCCTGAATTCTCTAAATTAATCGGTCAAAAAGGTTGGATTGGCTTAACTTGGCCTAAAAAATATGGCGGCCAAGAGAGAAGTACTATCGATCGATACATTTTAACAGAGGAATTTTTAGCCGTTGGTGCCCCAGTTGCTGCACATTGGTTTGCTGATCGCCAAACAGGACCACTTCTTTTACGTTATGGAACAGAAGAGCAACGTGACTATTTCTTACCGAAAATCGTGAAAGGTGAATGCTACTTCGGCATAGGTTTGAGTGAACCGAATAGTGGTTCCGACCTCGCTTCGGTCAGCACACGTGCTGAAAAAGTAGATGGTGGATGGATTGTCAACGGTCAGAAAATATGGACGAGTAACGCACACCTTTGCCATTATATGGTTACCTTAGTACGTACAAGTCCTTTTGATGGAAAAAATAAACATGCTGGGCTCAGTCAGTTGATTGTCGATTTACATGCGGAAGGGGTAACTGTTGTTCCCATCAAATTTTTAACTGGCGAACATCATTACAACGAAGTGTTCTTTGACAATGTTTTTGTACCTGACAATATGGTTGTTGGTGAAATCGGTAATGGCTGGGCTCAAGGCTTAGCAGAGCTTGCCTTTGAGCGTAGTGGTCCAGAGCGAATATTGAGCACTTTCCCATTAATCGATGAGCTTATTCAAGAGTTAAAGCGCCAAAACAATTTAGATGGGTTGCAGCAAGCGTCTAAAATAGTAGCTCGTCTTTGGGGTTTACGTAATTTATCAATTGGCGTAGCCCAACTTCTAGAATCCGGTAATGGTGATGATGTATCTATTCCTGCAGCACTTGTGAAGGCACTCGGTACAAAATTTGAGCAAAGTATTCCTGAAATCACACGCTTAATCGTACAGACTTATCCAACGCTTGACGCGCATCGTAAAATCGATCGCTTTATGGCCGAATCCATTTTACATGCACCAGGTTTTACAATTCGAGGAGGAACTTCTGAAGTACTGTATGGCGTTGTAGCGAAAGGGGTTATAGCACAATGAGTGAAATGAGAGACATGATCGTTGATGTTGTAGAGCGTATGTTAAAAGAAAAAGTTGATAAAGATTTAGTGGATACAGTGGAACAAGGTCATTGGGCACCTGAACTATGGGATCTGTTTAAAGAAAATGGAATGACTGCTGTAGCCATTGCTGTAGAAAATGGCGGTGCAGGTGGCGACATAGAGGATTTATTGAATATTGTTCGTTTAACTGGAAAATACGCGGCACCGATTCCATTTACCGAAACAACAATCGCAAACTATTTATTGCAGTTTACGCAGTTACAGGTACTTGAGGATTTGGCGACGTATATGCTATGCCCTAACCAAGCCTTTACGTTAGAGAATGGCAAATTAACGGGAGAGGCGATTCAAGTCCCTTGGGCACGTCATACAAAACACCTAGTGACACTTGCCCATAGCGCGGAGGGCACACATCTTGTAGAAATAGATTTAAGCCAAGCTGAAATTAAGCTAGGGTCGAATTTAGCAAGCGAGCCGCGTGATACCGTGATATTCCATCATGCTACGGCTTCACAAGTATCTGCTGTGTTACCTCCTGATAAGGTACACACTATAACAACACTCAATTCTGCGTTTCAATTAGCACTCATGACTGGTGCCATCGATAAAATAAATGACTTGACTGTTCACTATACGAAAGAACGTGAGCAATTCGGTCGACCGATTCATCGCTTCCAGCTCGTTCAACAGCATATTGTAAACTTAGCAGGTGAAACGGCGATCGCGCTTGCAGCATTTAATAATGTTACAGAAGCCCTTCAGATGAACAGTCAAAAGAGTGAGGTTGCTTACGCTTGCATTCGTTTTGAAGAAATTATTCAAACAGTGACAACAATTGCGCATCAAGTACACGCTGCAATTGGTACAACACACGAACATAGTTTGCATCAATTTACACGCAGACTTTGGTCATGGCGCGATGAAGGAGCCAGCACCTCTTATTGGACTCATTTTGTCGCAACACAACTATTGGAAAATAGCGGAGATAGCCTATGGGGATATTTAACTTCGTTCAGCTCAAGCTCGCCGCTTCTTAAAGTAGAAGGATAAGGACGGCAATTATACAAAATTTGAATTAATTGAAAACTACTAATGACATGATAAGGAGTGTTATCAATGACTGATTTACTTTTTGAAGTGCAAGACCACGTTGCCACAATTACATTAAATAGACCTGAAGCGTACAATGCTTTTAGTGAAGAGATGATCTCTAAATGGATTGAAGCCCTTGAAACTGTTCGTGATTCAGAGGATATTCGTGTTGTCATCGTAAAAGGTAATGGAAAATCATTTTGCGCTGGTGGGGATATTAAGGCGATGCAAGCTGGTGAAGGATTTTTCCAAAGTGAGGACGATATCTCTTCTACAGGGTTAGCGCGCAAAAATTCTCTTTGGAAAAAGATTCAGCGTATCCCCCTTCTTCTTGAAGAAATTGATAAGCCCGTTATTGCACAGGTTCATGGGTTTGCAATGGGTGCAGGACTTGATATGGCCTTAATGTGCGATATACGGATTGCTGCAAAATCTACAAAGATCTCAGAAAGCTATATTAACGTTGCGATCGTGCCGGGTGACGGTGGCGCTTATTATTTACCAAAATTAATCGGCATCGATCAAGCATTGGACATGTTCTGGACAGCACGTGTATTAACTGCTGATGAAGCAAAAGACAAAGGTGTTGTGACATTTGTTGTAGAAGACCATGAGCTTGACGAATACACATTGAATTATGCAAAGGAATTAGCAAGTCGTCCAACTACGACTTTGCAATTCATTAAGCGTGCTGTTTATCAAAGTCAACGGATGGATTTACGTACTGCCCTTGATTATATTTCATCACAAATGGCGATTGTAACAGAGCTAGATGATTTTAAAGAGGGTGTAAACGCAGTTGTAGAAAAACGTAAGCCTGTTTATAAATGAGATGTTTAGGAGGAAGAACAATGCAACCTCTTGAAAATATTCGAGTGTTAGATTTATCTCGTGTTTATGCTGCCCCTGCCGGCTCCATGATGTTAGCGGATTTAGGAGCAGAAGTAATTCGCATAGAACATCCAAATGGCTCTGATAGCATGCGTGATTGGGGGCCATTTGTAAATGGTCAAAGTACGTATTATTTATGTGCCAATCGCAATAAAAAATCGATTACATTAGATTTAAAGACAATAGATGGCAGGGAAAAATTTAAAGAACTTGTTAAAGATGCTGATGTCGTACTCGAAAATTTTAAGACGGGTGACATGGAGCGAATGGGACTAAGCTATGAGGAATTAAGAAAAGTGAATCCTAGAATCATATATTGTGCAGTAACAGGATTCGGTCAAACAGGTCCTCTTGCGCACGAACCAGGCTTCGATCCAGTTATTCAAGCAATGAGTGGTTTAATGCATGTCACTGGCTCAGCTGAAGGAGAAGCGACAAAAGTCGGTGTCCCTATTGCAGATATTTTAACCTCTAATTATGTGGTCATTAGTATTTTAGCCGCTTTACGAATGCGCGACCAAACCAATACAGGACAATTTATTGACTTAGCTTTATTAGACGTTCAGATGAGCAGCTTAGCGAATGTAGCGAGCGCTTATATAAATACAGGTTTTATCTCAGAACGTCTCGGTAATCGTCATAATAATGTTGCGCCGTATCAAGTATTTAACTGTGAGGATGGCCCCCTAATGATTTGCGTTGGTACAGATGGACAATTTAAAAAGTTTTGCACGATGTTGAAACGTGAGGAATGGACCAATGACCCGCGCTTTGTAACAAATACGATGCGCAAGCAACATGAAGCGGAGCTAGTTCAGATGATTACTGACATGACCATGACAAAAACACGGGATGAATGGATTACCTTATTACAGCAATATAAAATTCCAGGTGGACGTGTGAACACCATTGCTGAGGCACTGGAACAACCTCAGTTCATTGCACGCGATATGATTGGTGAAATAGAGCACGAACAATATGGTACGATTAGATTCATCAAAAGTCCGATAAAGTTCTCTGATTTAACGGTTCAATATTCATTAGCACCACCGATACTTGGAGAACATACAAACGAATTCCAAAAGTCCTCTCTACAAAAATAAAATTACGTTATAATAGAAGTAAATTTTATGGTTCATCATCGAAGGCTTGGGATGACATTTTGTTAAAACGTATGCTCTGTATATGTGGAGTGGAGAAGGACGCCCCTAGGAAAGCGTTTAGCCGGAACGGAAATCACCCCCACGTTATGGTGATGAGTCCTACAAATGATTTCTAATAAATTTTGGTACATCATCGGAAGTTTAAGGATGACATTTTGTTAAAACGTATGTCATGTGAATAGTTGATTGGAGTGGAGGCTTGGCGACTCCTTGGGGATCAGCGTCACAGATGAGACCCTGGAGCGAGCAGCGCGAGTGAAGCGGCTCATCGGACGCCCCCAGGAAAGCGCCCAGCCGGAACGGAAATCAACCACACGCTATGATGATGAGCAAATTTCATCTTCATTAAACAAATGTTTTTATGCACAAAACGCATAACGACATTTAAAAATGAAGATAAATGCTCCGGCGAATGTCGAAGAAAATTATTTTATTACGTAGGTGACGGGATGAATCAAGAGATTTTCGAAAAAAACTATACAATGTCATCGCTGCACAAAGCTATTAAAGTGTTAAAAGCTTTTTCAAAAGATGAGCCAAGCCTTTCCCTAACTGAGTTAAGTAAAAAAACAGGGATCAGCATTTCCAGTTTACAACGCTTCGTTTCTACCTTTGTGTACGAAGGCTTTCTTCACAAAGATGAGCGTACTAAGCGCTATCAATTAGGTCATTCGCTTCTATATTTAGGGAATTTAGTAAAAGAAGAATCAAGTCTTATTATTGTCGCAGAGCCTATTTTAAAAAAGCTAAACGAAGACATCGGCGAAAGTGTTTCCATGAATATTATTGATGGATTGGAAAGACGATGTATTTTAAACTATGATTCAACATACCCGCTTTCAACGAAAATGTTTGTAGGTGACACCTCTCCCCTTTATGCAGGTGCATCATCTAAAATATTACTCGCATTTATGCCAGATGTTGAAGAATATGTAGAGAATATAAGCTTTGAACCTATCACTGATCAGACAATACTTTCCAAAGAGCAACTGCGGGGGGATTTACAGCAGATTCGTAGTCAGCGCTTTGCGAGAAGCAATAATGAGCGTGTACGTGGAGCATGTTCTTTATCTGCACCGATTTTAAACGCTTCCAACCAAATAATTGCATCCGTGTCACTTGTTATACCAGAAGTACGATATAATGACTATGATGAAAATTTATTAATCGAAACGATTCAAAGCGTTGCATTAGAAATCGAAAAGCAATTGTATTGATAGAAACAAAGAATAAACCCGAATAGATTCACTTTTTAAGTGCTTGCTATTCGGGTTTAGTGCTTTAATTATTTAGCTCATCAACAAAAGGCGACTCCTTTGGGATTAGCGGCTCATCGGACGCCCTCAGGAAGCTTTGCTCTGTGCGAAAGCGCAGCGACAGCAACAACAACAATAACAACAAAGCGCCCAGTCGGAACGGAAATCAACTACACGTTATGGTGATAAGTTAATTATTTACTAATCTTGAGAAATCTTCCCAATGATTTAAGCGTGGCAGTTCAACATGCTTGTTATAGGATTGATTTTTTAATATCACTTTTGTCTTCACATCTCGTAGTGTTTCTAATACAGCTGGTTTATCATCCACATAAACATCTAAAGCTAGCTCTTTGATAATCGCCACTTTCTCTGTATCCTGCATTCCACAGAAAAAATGACCTTCTGTGATTGGAAAACCTTGTGCTTTCATCCATGCTTGTGTTTGCTCACAATACTGTTTTGGACGTGAAGTAATATAATAAATGTCATGTCCTTGCTGTGCCAAAGCCTGAAGCGTCTCGAGTGCTCCCTCAAAAGAAGGACAATCCGTAAAATAAATTTCCTCTAATGAACTATTCCACATCGCCGATCCTTCAGCATCTGTTAAACCAAAAGGTTCGTGAATTTCAACTCTTTGCAAAGCTTGAAATGCCTCTAGTGCAACATTTTTACTAAGTTTTTTATTATAAAGCGCAAAGGCGTGTGCTCGTAAATCGATGAGTGTGTCATCTATATCAAAGCCAAATTTCATGTTGTTTTTCTTCCCTTCAAGAAGCCTTGTTGATGAAGTTAGCCGCGAATGTTTGCTCTTTTTCAATTTGCGTCGCTAATACTTCCTCAATGGCTTGCTCGCGCATTTGTTGAAAATCTTGTACGTTAAAATGAATAAGCGTATCTTTATTTATTAGTGACGCAAGACAATCTGCATCCTTTAGGGCACTATTGAGCCCAAATGCCCCAGTTGGTGTCATCGTGTGAACTGCATCCCCTAATAGCACAAGCCCCTTTGTCCCCCAGCAGTCACAATGACTACTGAATACATCAAGCAAGACAAAATCTTGCCAAGATCTAATATGCTCCTTAACCGTATCAGATAGTTCCGGAAATTGATCTGAAAGCTGTTGGATAAATGGAGTAAATGCTTTTTTTCTAAGCTGAGGAAAACTTCCTTGTTCAATATTCCAGCCGATTTGAATGAACCCACCTACCTGCGTAAACAATGATAGCTGCTTATCACCTATTAATGCCATTTTAATCGATGGCTCCCATCCTTGAGGAGCAGGAATTTTTGCCCACAATAAATCAAAGCCATGTTTATGCTTTTGAATCTCAATGTGTGCTTTCTTACGTATAGTAGAGTAACGACCGTCAGCTCCGATAATTAACTGACTACTAATTTCAATCGTTTCCCCATCTCTTGATGCAATGACACCCGTATATCTACCCGAAGAGTCAACTATGAGTTTCGTCACCTTCGTATTGAGGAAACAAGAAAAGTGAGGAAAATGCTGTGTTTCTTGTAATATTCCCTTTAATAGATTGGCCTGCGGTACATGAATTCCTAAATGCCCTACAGCTTCATTAGGAAAAATAGTTTTAAATGCTCTACCATCTGCGTAATATTCAAGTTTTCCCATACGTAATAAGCCGAGCGCCTCGACTGCTTCAAAAAGCTGATGACTTTTTAAAACAGCCTCACCCTCTTCATTTAAATGCTCACCGCGAAATGCCTGCCCTAGTGCCGCGTTTTGTTCCAGTAGTATCACAGAAAGACCTTTTTTCGCTAGTAAGTGCGAAAGAAGTGCTCCACCTGGCCCAGCCCCCACGATACAAACATCTGCTTGATAATTCACTTTTCTTCACCTATCTTTGGGTAAGCAATAATACGTAAATCTCGCCCAACCTGCTCAAACGATGCAAATTCTACATCCCATGCTTCATCCATAGAAGATGGATTTTGACCAGCAATCGGTGTTAATGATAAGCGACCACCGAGAATTTTTGGCGCTATGTAAATCACATATTTGTTAATAGCACCTTGCTGTAAAAATGAAGAGTTGATCGTACTTCCACCCTCTACTAAAACATCCGTAATGCCATATTGATATAGTTTTTCAAGCATATCATCAACAACAAGCCCCTCAGAATCATTTCGAACTGGCAATACAGTCACGCCTTTTTCCTCAAATGCTGTTATTTTTTCTTGACTGGCATTCTCACTACATACAATAATTGTTTTCGCTTCTTCTACATTCAGAACATTGGCATGAGTTGGTGTACGAAGGGAGCTATCCATAATAATGCGCACTGGGTTTTTTCCGTAAGCTTCTTTTAATCTTGTCGTTAAGGATGGATTGTCAGCTAAAACAGTCCCAACTCCAACTAAAATACCATCTACCTCATGACGAATATGGTGAACATCCTCACGCGCTGCCTCACCCGTTACCCACTTGGAATGTCCCGTATGGGCAGCTATTTTCCCATCTAAAGTCATCGCATATTTCGAAATAATAAATGGTCGTTTTGTTAGCATATTGTGAATAAAACGTTCATTTAAACGGCGAGCTTGAGCTTCTAAGACACCCACCTCTACCTCTATGCCTGCATCTCGCAACAGTTGAATACCACGTCCAGCAACAGCAGGATTTGGATCTTGCATGGCTACAACAACACGACTAACTGCTGAGTCCTTCACTAAATTTGCACAAGGAGGTGTTTTTCCATAATGCGAACATGGCTCAAGAGTTACATAAAGTGTTGCACCTTTAGCATGTTCTCCAGCCATACGGAATGCATGCACCTCTGCATGTGGTTCACCTGCTTTTCTGTGTAAACCTGTTCCAACAATTACACCGTCTTTCACGATTACAGCCCCTACAAGTGGATTGGGATTCGTATTACCTTTTGCACTAGCGGCTAAATCAAGTGCTAACTGCATATGTTTTTCATCTGTTGTCATCGTCGTTTCCTCCACTCACTTCTCTTCGCGCAAATGTCCAGATTTCTCTACTTTCGTGTTTAAATAAAAACGATTTGTCTCCGTTAATCCTCCCCATAATGGGACATGTCCCTCTGCTGCTAAACCATGCGCCTGTAATGCAGCAAGCTTCTTTGGATTATTAGTAATCAGTGTAACTGGCTTTGAACGCAGTGAAGCTAACACAGTAATGGCATCTTCATAAGAACGAGTATCGTCCGGGAAGCCAAGAGCATGGTTTGCTTCAACCGTATCTAACCCCTCTTCTTGTAATAAATAAGCGAGCGATTTCGAGAATAACCCGATACCACGACCTTCATGATCTGCTAAATAGAAAATGGCACCGCAGCCATGCTCCACAATCATTTTCATCGATTCATGTAATTGATAACCACAATCACAGCGTTGGCTTCCAAAAATATCACCTGTATGACAAATGCTATGCATACGAATTAAAGCATCCTCTGCATGTGCAAAATCTCCATAAACAAGTACTGATGACTGTTGTAAAGAAGCTAAATTTGCAGATGCTAATTCATCAATAATTTCTTCTTTTGATAAATTAGCACCCACTTTCAACCAGTTATACCACTGAAATGTCGCTGAAAATCCGCCCTGTTTTACCGGTAATTTCACTGGACCAACTAGGCAAATATTTTCAGTTTCAGATTGCTTCACGATCGTCATTTTGTCTTTCACTATATCCAAAACTTTAGTAGTAATTGTCATATTTTCTCCAACCTTCTATTGTTAACAGCTAGCTAAACCTACTAACTGAGCACTTATATTTTTATATCACTTACATAACGTAACTTAGTTTATAATAATAACTAACAACTGTCAAACTACAGCTCTTATTCTATTAAAAATAATTAATTAAAACAAAACCTGCTACATTACAGATTTTCTGAACGGGAAAGCCCACTCCTTCAGGTGTGGGCTGAGAGTGAGGGCGGATACGGAGTGCCACTAAAAACCGAAAGGCTTATGGTGCTTCAAGTATCCGAAAAATCCACACTTTTTTTGTATGTATGTTGCAGTTTTTAAAAAAACTGCTACATTGTGTATATGAACGAATATAGACGAACGAACCCGTATCATTAATTAACTATCCTTTCGTTTTTGTCCCCGGTACAGAGGGAAATTTTTTTCGTTCAGATGTAGAGGAACGCTTTAAACTTTTGGTGCAGGAAATATGTGAGGAATTAGAAATTGACATTGTTGCTTTGGAGTGTGACAAAGACCATACCAACGCTTAGTCCTGCTGATATTATGGCAAAAATCAAAGGAGTAACGTCTAAAAAGTTAAGAGAGGAATTTCCTCATCTACAACATTTGTCAAGCCTATGGACACGTTCCTATTTTGTATCTACCGCAGGAAACGTATCGAGTGAAACCATCAAACGTTATGTGGAACAACAAAAAACAAGGGGGTGAATTATGTGACGCAAACGATAACAGTGAAAATCAAATTGCTTCCAACAAAAGAACAGGCTTCTATTTTGAAGAATATGAGTCAATCGTATGTTTATACAATCAATGCTCTTGTTTCTGGAATGGTTGCAGATAAGAAAAGTACAAAAAAATCAAGCAAGGATATTTCTGCCAACCTGCCAAGTGCTGTTAAAAACCAAGCGATTAAAGACGCTAAAAGTGTGTTTAAGAAAGTGAAGAAAAATAAATATAAGGTTGTTCCTGTGTTGAAGAAGCCAGTGTGTATTTGGAATAACCAAAACTATTCTTTTGATTTAACGCACATTTCAATGCCTATCATGATGGATGGCAAGGCAACTAAAACACCTATTCGTGCTTTGCTGGTCGATAAGGATAACCGCAATTTGGATTTGTTGAAACACAAATTAGGTACTCTTCGTATCACAAAGAAAGCGAATAAATGGATGGCACAAATAGCTGTCACTATTCCTACAAGTGAAAAAACAGGAACAGGGGTAATGGGTGTAGATTTGGGTTTGAAAGTCCCTGCTGTTGCAGTGACAGATGATGGAAGCGCTCGTTTCATTGGAAATGGTAGACAAAACAAATATGTCAGACGTACATTTAAATACAAATGTAAGAAGTTAAGTAAATTAAAGAAATTAAATGCTATTCGTAATCTTAATGATAAAGAACAGCGATACATGAAAGGACAAGACCACAAGGTTAGTCGTGCGATTGTTAATTTTGCTAAAGAAAATAAGATTTCTGTCATTCGTTTAGAACAACTAACGAACATCAGACTGACGGCAAGAACAAGCCGTAAAAACGAAAAGAATCTGCATAACTGGTCATTCTATCGTCTTGCTCAATTCATTGCGTACAAAGCGAACCTAGTGGGTATTAAAGTTGAATTTGTGAATCCTGCATACACAAGTCAAACATGCCCGAAATGTTCCGAGAAGAATAAGGCATATGATAGAAAATATAAGTGTAAATGTGGATTCGAAAAACATCGTGATTTAGTCGGTGCAATGAATATTCGATATGCACCTGTGATTGATGGTAACAGTCAATCAGCCTAAGATGCTATATGCACTGTCTTAGGAAGGGTAATGAGATCCCCCCATCTTGAGAGCTGTTCAAAACAGAAATGGACTGCGAACGCTTAGTTACTCAGGAATCCCACCCGTCATACCGTAAGTTGTAGGACTTGCGACTTAAGTCGTGGGAGTCTCAAGTTGTAATCATATACTAATAGCTTATGGAGGTGCTATTTTTTCTGTGCAGGCTAGTCTATAATAAGCTGTGGTAACTGTAATGAACGAAAGGAAGTTAAGAATGCAATTAGAAAAAAATGTGCAGGTGAAGCAGCCAAAATACCAGCAAATAGCTGTCGATCTAGCCTCAAAAATCGTGGAAAGAAAATATCGAATTGGCGATAAAATTTACGCAAGATCGTCTCTAGCTAGCCAATACAATGTCTCTTCAGAAACTGCAAGAAGAGCGATTGCTGTTTTGCAAGACTTGGAAATTGTGGAGGCTACTAAAGGTAGTGGGGTTATTATTATCTCCTATGAAAAGGCTGCATCTTTTGTCCGACAATTCCAGGATGTTCAATCTGTCCACGAACTACAACATGAGCTTATGACAAGCATTCAAAAGCAACACCAAGAATTAATAAACCTACAGGAAAAGACCAAACAACTTATTAGTCGAACTGAACATTTCCGATCAGTTAATCCATTTATCCCATATCAATTAGAGTTGACAGCTGATAGTCCTTGTATCCACCAAACAGTACAGGAATTGAATTTTTGGCAAAATACGTCTAGCACGATTGTCGGAATTCGTCGTAAAAATGAATTATTACTATCACCTGGTCCATATGTGTCATTGGAAGAAGGAGATATCATTTACTTTATCGGTAATGATGAAAGTTTCGCTCGAGTTCAGAGCTTTTTATATCCAATTTAAAATCCGCTTAAACGCTGATATAACAGCGTTTAAGCGGATTTTTTGTCATTTGTCGATTTGACAGAAGTAACAACTCTTTGTTAGTGTTAAGTTGTTACTTGTTTATATTTGGGTATCATTATCCTAAAATAGTATTTTTCTTCATTCAGTGGATGTCCAAGCACCTACTGAAATAGAAAAACTAAGCCTAAAAATGTCACGTACAGTGGCATTTTATCTGTGCGTAAGTGAAGCAACACCCATTACGCCAAGGCGAAATTGATCTACGAAAGGAATGGTTCTATTGGAAAAAATAAAAGTGGAGCATGTTTCTAAAGTTTTCGGGAAACATATTCCCCAAGCATTAGAACTTGTCAAGCAACAAAAAAGCAAAACTGATATCTTAAAAGAAACAGGTGCAACAGTTGGTGTATACGATGCAAGCTTTACTGTAAATGAAGGTGAAATCTTCGTCATCATGGGATTGTCAGGAAGTGGAAAGTCAACGCTTATCAGACTTTTAAACCGGCTTATCGAGCCTACAAGCGGAAATATTTATATCGATGGAGAAAATATTTCTAAAATGGGCAAAGAGAGTTTACGTAATGTAAGAAGAAATAAAATGAGTATGGTCTTTCAAAACTTCGGTTTATTCCCCCATCGTACACTTCTTCAAAACACTGAATATGGCCTTGAGATCAGAGGCATATCAAAGGAAGAACGACAAGCTAAAGCAGAGCAGGCTCTCGAAAATGCAGGCTTACTTGCTTATAAGGACCAATATCCTAGTCAATTATCAGGCGGTATGCAACAACGTGTTGGATTAGCACGTGCACTTGCAAATGACCCTGAAATATTACTAATGGATGAGGCTTTTTCTGCACTCGATCCATTAATTCGTAAAGAAATGCAAGATGAGCTACTCGATTTACAAAGCACAATGAAAAAAACAATTTTATTTATCACCCACGATTTGAATGAAGCATTACGTATTGGTGATCGTATCGCCATTATGAAAGATGGCTCAATCATTCAAATTGGAACTGGCGAAGAAATTTTAACAAATCCTGCAAATGATTATGTTAAAACCTTCGTAGAAGACGTCGATCGCTCTAAAGTATTAACTGCTGAAAATGCTATGGTTCGACCTGTATCTGTCAATGTAGATGTAGATGGACCGACCGTAGCACTTAAAAGAATGCGCGAAGAAACGGTTAGTTTACTAATGGCCGTTGACAAAAATCGACATTTAAAAGGCTATATTACCGCTGACGATGCACGGGCTGCAGCTAAAAGACAAGAACAAACGGTACATTCAATTGTTCAATCAGATATGTTGACCGTTCCACCAGATAT
The DNA here is from genome assembly GCF_042755925.1 of Lysinibacillus sp. NPDC059133. Classification (NCBI taxonomy): domain Bacteria; kingdom Bacillati; phylum Bacillota; class Bacilli; order Caryophanales; family Bacillaceae; genus Lysinibacillus; species Lysinibacillus sp. NPDC059133. Next base: position 22,797 of record NZ_JBHZDH010000020.1, read on the forward strand.
GCTTTTACAGGATATATTAGGTTTGATTCATAATTCTCCTACTCCTATTGCAGTTGTAAAAGATGAGCGCTTGCTTGGTGTTCTTATCCGGGGTGTTGTCATCGAAGCACTTTCAACTAGCGATGAGGAGGCAGCTGCACATGAATAATTTTTTAGACAATATTCCAGCAATACCAGTGGGACCATGGGTAGAATCAGTTATGGACTGGTTGACGAGTAATTTTTCAGTGTTTTTTAACTTGATTCAAAAAAATGGAAAACTACTCATGAATCAGGTCACTGATTTATTAGTGAGCATTCCTCCGATTATTCTTATTTTACTTATTGTCATTTTTGCCTTTTTCGTTACAGGTAAGAAATTCGGGCTCGCAACGTTTTCATTAATTGGTTTGTTATTTATCTATAATCAAGGCTTATGGACACATCTTATGGAAACAACTACGCTCGTACTCTTTTCAAGTATCATCTCCATCATTTTAGGTGTTCCACTTGGCATTCTAATGTCCAAGTCAACTGTAGCTGAAAATGTGATTAAGCCGATACTCGATTTCATGCAAACAATGCCTGGCTTCGTGTACTTGATTCCTGCCGTTGCCTTCTTTGGTATTGGGATAGTACCTGGCGTATTTGCATCTGTTATTTTTGCCTTACCACCTACTGTACGTATGACGAACCTAGGAATTCGCCAAGTACCAAAAGAATTAGTGGAAGCTGCGGATTCATATGGTAGTACCTCACGTCAAAAACTATTTAAAGTAGAAATTCCTCTTGCCAAATCAACTATAATGGCTGGGATTAACCAAACTGTCATGCTATCACTTTCAATGGTTGTAACTGCTTCAATGATTGGTGCACCTGGTCTAGGACGCGAAGTATTAACGGCATTACAACGTACACAGGTTGGAAATGGCTTTGTTGCAGGTCTAGGTCTTGTTATTTTCGCCATTGTTATAGACCGTTTAACGCAAAGCTTTAATAAGAAGAAAGCTGTTTAGATAAAGAGACAATTTTTTAGTGAAAGTCTTAGTTCTAGCTTTAGATTTACGTGTTGTAGTTGAATATATATATAAGAAAGGAAGATTCGATGAAACTGAAAACATTAACTAAATTAGGGATGGCTTTAGGGCTTGGCTTTTTGCTAGCTGCATGTAGTGGTGATGATTCAAGTAAGAGCGATGGTAACTCAAAGGACGTCAATCTAGCCTACGTTGAATGGGATACAGAAATTGCTTCCACAAATGTAGTTGGGCAGGTGCTTGAGGATTTAGGTTACAATGTAACATTAACACCACTCGATAATGCAATTATGTGGGAGGCTGTTTCAAAAGGTGAAGCAGATGGTATGGTTGCCGCATGGTTGCCAAATACACATGCCCCTCAGTACGAAAAATATAAGGCTGATCTTGATGAGCTAGGTGAAAACCTTGCTGGTGCCAAAATAGGTTTAGTAGTACCAAGCTATATGGACGTTAATTCGATTGAAGATTTAAAAAAGCAAGCAGATCGCACAATTACAGGTATTGAGCCTGGTGCTGGGATTACAGCTGCTACTGAAAAAGCTTTAGATGAATATGATAACTTAGCAGATTGGAACCTATTAACATCTTCATCTGGTGCTATGACAACTTCTCTTGCTAAAGCGATTAAAAACAAAGAAGACATCGTCGTGACTGGCTGGTCCCCTCACTGGAAATTCGCTAAATATGACCTTAAATATTTAGAAGATCCAAAAGGTATTTATGGTGGCGAAGAAACGATTAACACATTCGCTCGTAAAGGGTTAAAAGAAGATCAACCAGATGTATATTCTGTACTAAATAACTTCCATTGGACCTCAGAAGACTTAGAGAGCGTTATGCTAGAAGTTATGGATGGCAAAGACCCAAAACAAGCCGCTAAAGATTGGATTGCAGACAATGCAGACAAAGTTGCTGAATGGACGAAGGATGTAAAAAAATAATTCTATCAATTATGCCTCGGCATAATTGCGTCCTGAATCGGCTTTGTGGATGCACAATTCGGATTCTGAGTCTTACGCCGGAGGGTTTAGGGCG
>NZ_JBHZDH010000020.1:24860-71780 GCF_042755925.1 Lysinibacillus sp. NPDC059133
CAATTTTGACGCTCTTCTTTCTGGCTAACTTTGTGTTGATCGCACACCCACCCCCCCGATTCTGTGACATCCGCCGGAGGCTTTAGGCCAACACGAAGTTGGTCACTCAGTCGTTGCCACAGGACGTGGCGTTCTTAGACTGAGTTCCTCTATTTCAGCGGATGTTTGGAAACCCATTGAAAAGCAACTTAAACCTGCATTCATCTCACCACCTATAGAGGTGGGAGACTTCTGTAGCTGACGCTTCGCTTTCGCTACAAAAGACACTTGCTGAAAGTAGTTAAAAATTGACGGACAACTAATGAGTGGTTGTCTGTCTTTTTTTAAAGGCTTTTCATAACTTGATTGAAGAACATCATTTAAGACTGCTTCCATATCATTAAATAGCTCCACATGCTATATAAAATAACATAGCCTCATAGGAATAATTAACATCTACTTAGAAAAATTTCAAGAACTCCTAAACACCAACAATGCATATCCTTATTTTAACAAATTTTGAATAATATTTAAATGTGTTATTTATTTCTTTTTAAAGCAACAGCGAACTTTTGTCGGGTATGATAAATAAAAAAGTCACCCTACAACGATTTGACCGATGCCAGGCGACTATTTAAACTATTAGCTAAGATAATAATTTCAAAGATATAGCTGACCCTAAAACAAGAGCAATGCAAACAATACGTCTCCAATCCTTGGATTCATTGAAAAACAACATTCCTAGTAAAGCGCCACCTGCCGCTCCAATTCCTGTCCAAATTGCATAGGCTGTCCCCATTGGTAATGTTTCCATAGCATATGCAAGGCCAGCAAAGCTCAAAGTAAATACGAAAATCAATAACACCAAATTTTTTATACTTTTAGCATCATTATATTTACTAATCATATAAACACCCATCATCTCACATAGTCCCGCGACTACTAATGCAACCCATGCCATTATTCGTTCACCTCTTTTTCTTTAGGCTCACCTGTCACTAGCTTTAAACCGACGACCCCTGCAAGTAAAACGACAATACATAAAATCTTAGCTAATTTCCATGGCTCTCCGAACAGTAAGCTATCCGCACATACTGTACCCGCTGTCCCTAAGCCTACGAATACTGCATAAACAGTACCGACTGGTAAGCTTTCTCCAGCCTTAATTAATAAATAAAAGCTAACAACAATTGCAATAGCGGTACCAATCCATTCAAATACACTTCCTGCATGCTTTAAACCTATAACCCAACCAACTTCAAAAAAAGCAGCAATTACGACACTTAACCATTGTTTGTTCATTGTGAATTCCTCCATTTTATTGTTAAACACGGATGAATGACTATTATAGTTCTCTGACCTACCTGATCACTTCTTCGGTATACCTGATCAGTTCTCTTCCCTACCCGAGCACTTCACTCTGTCTATTCCTGAACTAAGATTTTTCTTTAACTCCCTTCCCCTAGTAACCAAAATAAAAAAAGCCTAAGAAACACTGTTGTAAACAGTATCTCCCAGGCTTTTATCCTTCCGTGTCACAAAATCAATTTGTGGTTTTCTCTCGGACCAGACTAGCATTGCTACGGAACCCTAGAAAACTATCCTATTTGATTGTGCTACTAGTATAGCAAACTATTCAGTCATTTTCTACTCGTACATAACCAACTTTTTCAACTAGTGCTTGCCCCTCATCTGATACAATCCAGTCGATAAACTTCTTTACATTAGGATTATCTGTTCCTGCTGTAACAGCATAAAATTCAGATACGAGTGGGTATGTACCATTACGAATATTTTCCTTTGTAGGCGCAATTCCATCAATGGACAATAATTTAATTTCTTTGTTCTTCACCATTTCTGTTGAGTAAAATCTAAACGTGTAGCCAATGGCATTTTTATAATTACGATATTGTGATACCTCATGAATAATACCACCCATACCTGTCACAACATTTTCAGCAGGTGCTTCCATGATTGGTGTATCTCCCATCATTCTTTCAAGTGCTGTTTGGCTTCCGCTATCAGCTGGGCGTTGAAAGGCACGAATCGCAGCATTTTCACCACCGACTTCATGCCAATTCGTAATTTTCCCAGCGTATATTTGTTTAAACTGCTCCAGTGATAAATTTTCTACGCTGTTCTTTTGATTGACGAAAAAGACAAATGCCTCTCGCCCAATGGGGGTCATGTCAAATGTAAGACCTCCCATCTCAGCTTGCCTCTTTTGTGATTCAGATGGCGCTGCTACAAAAATAAGGTCAACATCTCCTGAAATCAAATTTTGATAAGCTTCAGGTGTACGACTCACCATCACTCTACTTTTATCATATGGATAGTAACCCTTTGGATAGGTTGCTTCTACAAAGGCAGCATACAGTGGATACATCGCCGTCGCCCCATCTAAGCGTGGTAGTGACTCAAATAATTGCAATGAAGCCTTTGTATCTGACTTTACTACTTTATTTTGCTCTGTAAATGGTTGATAGAGTGACACATCAATTTCTGCATCAACAGTTGGAATACTCATTTTGTAGTAATGTTGAATAGGCTTAATCGAGGCAATCAACAACGCAATGCCCATTACTCCAGCTAACCATATTTTCCGTTTTGTTGTTGTCAATCAAAGATTAAACAAACAAATAAGACAAGTAAACATATCGGAACGGTTAAGAGTAGTCCACTAAAATGTAGCCCGCCACTAATCATTAAATACAAAGCAACTACTCCTGTGAAAAATAATAACCCGATTAGTACAAAAAGAGACTGTAGCACTTTCATAATCAACGGCTCCACCTCCAAAAGAGTAATTTTATACTAACTATTTTTATAATAGGTTATTTCCGGAAGATAACACAACTATTTATTCAGAAAATTATGTTAAAATAAAACGTAGTATTGTAAGGAGGTATTACATATGGCAATTGAAAAAGCACGTGAACATTTAGCACAATGGAATGTGCAACACAAAATACAGGAACTAAACGAAAGCTCGGCGACCGTTGAACTAGCAGCACAGGCACTCGGGTGCGAGCCTGAACGCATTGCAAAATCGTTATCGTTTCTTGTGAACGATGGCGCGATACTAATTGTTGCTACAGGCGATGCCAAAGTCGACAATGCAAAATTTAAAGCAGCCTTTGGTACAAAGGCAAAGATGCTTGGAAAAGATGAAGTACTTGAAAAGATTGGACACGATGTAGGAGGTGTTTGTCCTTTTGGCGTGAATGAGGGCGTTGCTATTTATTTGGATGAATCACTTAAACGCTTCACAACGGTATTCCCTGCATGTGGTAGTAGCAACTCCGCCATTGAGCTTACTATTTCTGAATTAGAGACCTATACTCCATATCAAGAATGGGTTGACGTTTGCAAAGGCTGGAACGAGTAAAATAATTATCGGCGATACTTTAATCCGCCAGAGGCTTTAGGCCAACAAATGTTTTTTGCGCGAAAGCGAAGCGGCAGCATGCAAGATGTTTTTTAAAGCGAAACATATTTTTTAGTAATGTTTAAGGTTTATATAGTTGTTTCATTCTAATACCAGAAAAAAGCCTTACTACATTTAAATTGAGAGTATAAAATATTTAGGAGTATCGAGGTGTAAGAAAATATAACGGAGGGCTTGCAATGAAGACTATAGCGGGAACAATCTCTTTATCTGTTTCTTTTACTTTATTCATTTATTTGTTTGGACTAAAACTGGAGCATTCAATTAAATATGACTCTGGATTCTTTTTTCTTCCAATAATTTTACTGATACTTTCCCTTATTTTCTTTAGACAAGACTATAAACGAGAAAAAAATAAAGATTTACGGGGCTAATATTCCATGCATGTGGCAGTAGCAACACCGCCATTAGGCTTACTATTTCTGTATTAGAAACCTATACACCATATAAAGAATGGATTGACGTCCGTAAAGGCTGGAAGGAGTAACATTGCATCATTATCGGCGAAACTTTATAGAAAGTCTCGCCAATTTTTATTTAAGCTTCTTCCCTATATCCAACAGCTAACCAGTGGGAATCCCATTCTGTAATTTGATTGCCTACTCTACAAGATAAGCCACATGCACGATTATCAGCGATAAATGAGCCGATTAACCATTTCTTTGTTTGTAATCCTTCCTTAAGCTTTATCGTTATAGAGGGCATTTCTACATATTGCTGATAAATAAACAAATTATCATCATAATGGGTATACGCAGAGGCATTCGTTTTCGTACCATCCCCTGCGAAAATTTCTACAGTATTCCCTTCCCGCGAAAAGACAGGTTTCTTTACAAACGGTAAATTTTCTTGAACAAATGGTTCTGCCGAAAGGTATGTTGGCAACATATATTTCTGAATAGCAGCTCGCTCTTCTGCATTAAAAAGAAGCGGATCATCTTTTCGCTCCCAAATCAGCCATAATAAAATTTTCGATTGCAATACATATGCAGCGGGTGCGTTAATAATAGCAAGCTGCCCGTCTTTTACAAGTTCCAATAATTGTAGACCTATACGCTCACCATCGGAAGACATATCATCTATTAAAAACTCTACTGGGTGTGCAGGACGATATAAAATATCAATTTTCTCCATGGCTGGCGTATATAGGCCACGAGCTATATTAGCAGTGTTACTAGAAAAAATGATAAGCTCTTGTATAGGAACATATTCCACATCAAAAGGTATACATTTCTTTAAAAACTGTACCTGACAATATTCCTCATAATCTTCCGCAGCCGTTTTCCCTGTAATGATGATTTTAGGTTTTTTCACATCATTTAAATAATGCATAGCCGCAAAAAGTGCACCAGACAAGGTTTTATGTAATGCCGAAACATCATTCGGACTATCAAATCCTAAATGCTGACAAAGCGCTTCATTGATCTCAAAGGTTTCTTGGACAAGAAATGGCGTTTCACCATTTAATTCAAGACATTTTATTTGTCCGTCCTCTGTACATATAAAATCGAAGCGAGCTAGTATCGATTGTTGCTGTAAATAATCTAATTGGATGTATGGCAGCATTTCAGAACGAATGCCTAGTGCTAAAAGTTGTTCATCCGATAAATACTTAAATTGTTTGCCAACCTTTAAAAATATTTTCCAAAGTATAGTAGATGCATAGTTAATTTCATCGATTTTCTCTTTGGGTAAATCTAGTACATCGTATAAGGCGTACTCTAGATCCTCAAAGTCTGGAAAGAAATTAGGAAATTTAGAATAAAATGCTTGGCGTTGTTGAAAATAATTGCCCATATTGATTTCTCCTTTTAAGAAGATGAAGAGCCACCTCGAGAGGCACCACCTGAGCCAAAGCCTGATTTTCCAGTGCTGGACGATGAGTGATTTGAATAAGAACTATTCGAAGATGAATCTGAACTATTTGAGAATGAACGCTTGCCACTCGAATAAGAGTTGGAACCGCTTGTATTTGAATTAGAGCTATTTGTTGTTGAGTTATTTGAACTATTAGATGTTGTACCAGACGAATTTTGAGAGCCGTTCGTAGTAATTCCATTTGTATTTTTACTTTCGCTAGCATTACTATGATTCGTACGTGGCACTGCTGAACCGCCACCTCTATCCTCTCTATCTTTACCATCCTTTAGATTGCGGCTTTTATAAATGGCACTTCCTAGCATTGCTCCGGCAGTTGCATACATAAGTCCATTAAAGAAATGATGTGCATAATGAGGCGAATTTTCATCTAAACACTCGAACGAACCATCATCACTTTCTTTCCATTCATCACATGCATTTGCCATGTCGCTGTTATACACACTTTGTAAATCACCACTAGCTGTTGCCGTATTGTTTTCTTCCGTTACATTATTTGTATCAGCTGAAGAGGCAGAGGACTCCCCGACATTTTGACTTTCTGTATTCCCACACGCGGCTAATTGCATAGCCATAAATGATGCTGTTGTGACTGCTATATATTTTTTCATTTGTTTTGCCATTTCGTATTTCTCCTTTATGTCGATACCTAATTTACGGATATCCTCTTCTTTAGGTTTCATTTTTTACAAATTCATACATATTATCATAGCACTAAAAACCCCCTGGTGAATTGGAATCATTCATCTCCAGGGAGTTTCGCGCAAAGATATTTATTTAGTCGGTACTGCTTTTCTTCCATATGTCATAAAGCGCCATAGCTTTTCAAATGGCCCCATTTTAAAGAATTTGAACCAGATGACACTAAAGATAATTTGAATGATAAAAATTAAGATTGCAATAATCACCGCATCAGAAGGTGAAACAACTTCAAGCCCCATTAACGACATAAGAGCTAGGCCAATAAAGCTTTGAGCTAAATAGTTTGTAAATGCCATTTGCCCAACTCGTCCAATTGGCTTAAGCAGCTTCGCAATTTTCTTATTTTCTAACATAACAAATAGACAAGCTAAGTAAAAATACGTTGTCGGAATTACCCCTAAACTAATAACGGAATTTAGATTTTCGTATCCACCTTGAGCTGCAAACCAAATCCATATTGAAATGCCAACAAAAAGTGGGAACGTCACAAATTGTAGCCACTTTATTTGTTTTGAGTATTCACTTACATGACTAATCCAATCAGCTTTTGCTACTAAAAAACCAGTTAAAAACATGATAAAAATAGTAATTGCATCATTTCCTAATAAACCAAAAACAGTTGAAAAGGCTTCTTGATTTGGCATTAATATTTGTCCAAGAATACACAGGATATGAACAGTAATAATCGCAAATAACCATTTACTAATTGTTGAAATCTTTGCATGATAAAAAGGTATCAGTAAGAAACCTATTACTGCATAAATAGCAAGGATTGATCCCCAGAAAACAAAAATATGAACAATGCCAATTAACAATAAAGCTAGTAAACGTCTTGCAAAACGCCATCTTGGCTTATCGCCACGAGCTTCTGCACGCGAAGCAAAAATATAAAAACCTACACCAAAGAGGAATGAAAAAATCGAAAAGAATTTCTTCTCAATAAAAATATCAATAAGCGTATCAATAATACCATTAATTCCACTATAGTCAGGCATCGGTCCTCCCTCTACTATTACCTGGTAGGCCCCTACATTTATAAACAAAATGCCAAATAACGCTAACCCACGAATAATGTCTAAGGAAACGATTCTTTCTTTTTGAGGTACGGATGGATTCATTCTTTAAAACTCCTTATCTTTCAAACTTTACTGCACTATAGCTATTTTAGCTTTCCATCCTTACAGCAGTTTTTTTATAAGCTTACAGGAACCTTACATTTATAGATTTTTCTCATAAGTTAATGCCTTTTTTCGCTTACATTAGTTTTTAATCCCTTTCTAAAAGCAAAAATTTCATATTTTATAGTAACAATTATTTCTTTTAAAAAGGAGAATAGATAATGTACAGACACCGCAGATTTGGTTTTTGCTACCCTGGTTATAAATACTGTGGACCAGGATGTTCAGGACCAGGTAGACCTATCAATGCCGTAGATTCATGCTGCAAATTACACGACGAATGTTATGCTCGATATGGTAGATCAAGATATTGCGATGAAATGTTCCAAAACTGCTTACGACCACAAATGAACGCTAATAGTAAAATGGCTAGAGATGCTAGATTGTTTTACAATATCTTTGAAATGCGCAATGGGTTCTTTTAAATAATAAAGAAAGCTCACGATGTTATTTTTTTATGAACAGTCAAGTTATAAGCTGAAATTGTTTTAAATAGTGAATTCTTATTTAATGTCACACATTATATGTATATATTAACAGGATAGAAGAGCTTAAATAAATTCGCTCTATCTATCCTCTTTTTTACCAGAAATGATCCTATTTACTACAACAACTAATTTGTTCGTTAATCAATCTAATGTTGCGGTAATTCAAAAGGAGCTCTCAAAGATTGTTGCTTCCAGTTTAGCTATCTTCTTCAATATGATTCTTCACAAATTCTTGGATATTCGCAAATAAAAGTGGGTTACACCTTATTTATTAATTTTCACATATTGTTCAGTAATTAAAGATTGGATATATCATCTTAAACTATCTTAAACTGGTGATAGTATTATTAGGGAAATTTGTACAATACTCCACCTTAATTACATTTATTGTATATAATGAGTCTAGAAGGAAAAGTAATCCAAGGGATAGTTATCCCATTAAGAAAAATCGTTTTTTGAAAAGAGGGAGTTAAATGGAAGTTTTTTTCTTAATTCTTATGGGCTTTTTTATCGTTATGGCAAATGTTATTGGGTTTATATTCTTCAAAAAAAAGAAAAATCTATATTCTACTGCTTTCATAATATTACTACTAGCAGGTGTATTTGGTGGCCTAGGAAGCTTATTAGCACTATTTATTATTCGTGATGCCTTTGCGGTATTCTACGGGCTGAATCTTGCCTACTATTTACTAATAAATAGTCTTATCGTATTTCTTCTTGCGATTTTAGTTACTATAATTAAAAAATATAATAGTAGAAAAATGTGATTATGCAAAATCAACTTAGTTTGTGAATGAATACACTTAAAATATCGGGCGCTTTAGTTACATTTTCGATTCACGAAATATCGAAACAAAAAGACAGAATTTATTCTACACGTTTTGTAGATTAAATCTGCCTTTTTGTTTTAACAGCAACAATCTTTGAGGAAAACAGCCTTACTCTAAAAAGGACTTCCTAGACAGCCTCTTTACCTTTATTAATGTAAGTGCTATCGGAATTGCTCTATCGGCTCTAATTTTTACCAGATGGAAACTCGATCCTCCGGAGCTACATACATGCCATCTCCAAGCTTAATTCCATAGGTATCATAGAATTGCTGGAAGTTTACAATCGTGCGGTTTACCCGAATTTTAGCAGCTGAATGTACATCGTTTTTGCTCAGCATCGCTGCAAATTCTTTTGTGGTTGTGGATTTCCACACTTCTGCATTGCTTTCGAAATATGCTTTATAGTCCGGATTACTCATTTTGGATATAACTTGCAGTGAAGCAGCCATTCCACCTAAATCAGCGACATTCTCGCTTAGTGTAAGCTGACCGTCGTTCAACACACCCGGAATAATCTCAATTCCATTATAGAACTCAATCAGTTTCTGGTTTTTCTCTTTGAATTTCTTAAAGTCCTCTTCTGTCCACCAGTTATTTGCATTTCCATGTTCGTCGTATGCAGATCCGTTGTTATCAAATGCATGGCTGATTTCATGGCCAATGACCATGCCAATGGCACCATAGTTTGCTTCAGGTTTACCTTTAACATCATAGAAAGGCGCTTGAAGAATACCGGCAGGGAACGTAATTTCGTTATTAAAAGGATTGTAGAAAGCATTTACGGTATATACACTCGTTGCCCATTTCGTTCTGTCCACGGGTTTTCCTAGCTTGGCTTTCATGTCATCAATGTATGCTTTGTTTACTGTGACGGTATTAGTGAACAGCGAACCGCCTTCGTCATATGTCTTGATAGCTACTTTATCTAATGTCGTATCCCATTTATCTGGATAACCGATCTTAACAACCATCGTATCCAGCTTTTTAATTGCTTTCGCTTTTGTTGTTTCTGACATCCAATCAAGAGCTTTGATTCTTTCCTCATACGTAGCAATTAACTTCTCTACCATTTGCTCAACATCTTTTTTAGCTTCTGGTGAAAAATGTTTCTCGGCAAACATTTGCTCCAAATATCCGCCCATTGTGCCAGTTGTCTTGGCTACTGCAATTTCTTGAGCTGTTTTTTCACCTGTAACGCCGTATAACGTTGCGTCAAACTCAATTGCAGCATCTCTGAATTCATCCGACAACGAACCGCTTGTTGCCATAAGCAATTGCACTTTGGAGTAAGCTTTAAGTACGTTAAGATTAGTCTCAGTCAAGAGATCCGCGCCTTTTTTCGCCAGCTTCACATCGGTTACGATCACTTTATCAGCACTGTCGACTTTCATCGATTTCAAGACTTGTTTCATATCTATTGTTTTGAACAGTTCATCGAATTGTTCGATTGTATACGGATTATAGTATTTATTGACGTCGCCTTGTTCATGAGGTTCAAGCGATACAGAAGCTAAGCTTTTCTCCATTTCGTAAACTTTTTCGGCAATTGCTTTCGCAGCAGACTTTTCCTCGCCCGATGCCACAAGCAGTCTGGTCATATATTGAATATAGGCTTTTTTCGCTTTCGAGTCTTCCGTTACAAAGCTGTTCTTATCCAGACCAGTAGTTAATCCAGAGTAATACAAAGCATTTTCACTGCTGTTCTTTGCATCGTTCATGATTGAAAAGCTGAATAATGAGGTTAGACCCAATTCTTTCTCCAGGATAAGATCTGCTTGAACGAGTTCATCAAGCGTTTTAGCCCCGTCAATTGCCTTTACATATTTTTGGATGGGCTCAATCCCTTGTTTATTTCTATTTTTTGAATCTAACGCTGTCGAATAGAAGTCGGCAATTTTTTGTTCTTTTGTTCCTTCTGCGAACTGTTTGCCAACGAGCTCATCTATTATTTTTTCTATTTTATCGTTATTTTGCTTGTACAGCTCTGAAAATACGCCGCCCATGATTTCTCCTGCCGGAATTGTTGATTTATTTAACCATTCCTTATTGATCGCTTCATAAAAATCGTCATTTAAATGGGAGCCTTTAAGCGTCCAAATTCTGGCAATAATGTTTTGGAACTCATCGATCGTAATCGTGTCATTTACGCCTAATGTGCCGTCAGGGTTGCCCGTCAGTACGCCTGCTTTTGACAGTTTATTGATATCTTTCTTAGCCCAGGCGGGTACATCGGTGAACTCGACGCCAAATGTTCCACTGCGCAGATCATTTCCGACAGGCTTCGGCAATTTGCCGAATGCCCTGCTCAACATGACTAAAGCTTCAACCTTCTTAGCTGGCTCATTCTCTCTTAAATCTCCGTTTTTAGAGCCTTGCATAACGGCTTCTTTATTAATTCCTTGTTGATAAGCGTCTGCTGCCATCAACAAGGTTTTAACGATCTCTCCTCTTGTCGCTGGTGGCGACGTTTCATCGGCATACACCGATACGCTAACAGATAGGACCATTATAATGGACATGAGTAAGGATAAAAACTTCTTTTTCATCATCGTGCTCCTCTATAGTAGATTTGTATAAATAAAGTTAAATGGGTAGAATTTAGAATTTCCACCATTCAAAAACCATTGTAGTTCATTTATTTCATTTTGAAAATATGTAAGAAGCTTTGGAAGAAGGTAGCCAAACTGGAAGCAACAATCTTTGAGAGCTCCTTTTGAATTACCGCAACATTAGATTGATTAACGAACAAATTAGTTGTTGTAGTAAATAGGGTCATTCTGGTAAAAAAGAGGATAGATAGAGCGAATTTATTTAGGCTCTTCTATCCTTTAATTTCTATACATATAATATGTGACATTAAATAAGAATTCACTATTTAAAATAGTTTCAGCCTTGACTTTTAATAAAATATTTTTTCACCGTGAGCATTTTTTATGAACATTTAGATTTTATATAAATTGCATATTTTTGCGGGTTAGTAAATCCTAGCTTAGTGCCTAAATGATAAGATGCTTGGTTGTGAATATCACAATCCCAACAAGGCTGTATATCATTTAAAATACAAAAATCAATAAATTTCTCTGCAATGAAGCTTGCTAATCCTTTACCTCTATAATTCGGATCAGTAACTATATCAACCTCTGCTAATTGATGTGATTTAAAAATAGAAACCGCTTCGCTAATAATCTTATCTTCATGCTGAAGACAAAAACCAAAACCATTTTCAAGGAAATTATCGGTAGAACCCCAGTATTCCTCATAATATTGATTGTCAAATTCTAAACAATGCTCAATTTGATGCTGCTTGATTTTAATGAATTCGTAGTCTAGCGGTTCTCGTCTTTCTCTATCGTTATAAGCATCTATAGCAAAAGTAAAAGTGTATCTTTCGAATTTTTTCACAAGACCATCTAATCGTTGTCCAATTTTTGTGTTCCAATCATCTGAGTAAGAAAATAATGTGAAACGTTTACTTTCCTCAATAGATTCTTGTAGTAAAGCCGCGAGTTTACTTATAACTTGCTCGCTGGATGAATCACCATAAACATAGTATATTCCTGATTTGGTTTGAAACAGTAGTGAATGAAGGCTTTCATTGTCGGCATAGACAGCACCTTCTATTACCTGATCTAGAATACTGTAGACAAATGTTGGCGCGCTTTCTATTATTTCTTTGATAATCGAGTAATTCTCGGTCGTTACCTTGAACATGATCATTTCCCCTATTCTTTTGTATCTCTTCATACAGATTAACATTTTAGAAATTACTAGAATTATTGTATAATAGATACATGAAATTTGAAGGGACTGAATTATGCGCAGATAGCAATATTTTTCATCCAAACTTATTAATTACAACTTGGAGGTAAAAGTATTGATAGAACAAATTTACACAAAAAGATTATATTTAAGAAAAATGAAGATGGCTGATACACATAGTTTATTTAAAATTTGGTCAGATCCCGATGTGACCAAATTTATGAATATCACCAATTTTACTCATGAAGAACAAGCGCAGGAAATGATTGAGCTTTTTGATCAACTAGCTAAGGAGCACAAGGCTATTCGCTTATCAATTATTGAGAAGGAATCCAATGAGATTATCGGTTCTTGTGGATTCAATTCTTTTGACGTAGAGAGCGCTACAGCGGAAATTGGCTATGATCTTGCTAAAGCTTATTGGGGAAAGGGCTATGCGCCAGAATATATTTCCGCTTTGATTGATTATGCTTTCACCACTTTAAGCATAACTAAAATTGAAGCAAAAATAGAGCCTGGTAATAGGAATTCTATAAAAGTAGTAGAGAAATTGAATTTTACTTTTGAAGGAACATTTCAGGAATATGAAGAATCAAAAGAATCTTTTTATGACATTAATGTTTATTCTTTAAGAAAATAGATTAATGTAAAAAAATAAAAGCCAAGAATGATATCTATGAACATTCTTGGCTACTTTCATTTCTGTTACTTAATCGGAATCCAAATTTCAGAATAAAGGTCAGGACTAAATGGATCTTCGTCCGAGTACACTTCCAGCTCAGCTGTCCCAGCAGGTTTGTTTGTACAAATAAATATGATGTTAAAATTCCCTACTCTCCTTAACCAAAACAGAGTAGAGAGACCGTCAGAAAAGACAGACTCTATACTCTGTTTAAAATATATTTAATAAATCAAATGGCTTTTCGATGATATAGTCATACTCCTCTGGTTTACCAAAACCATATGAAGCAAAAACGAAGGGAATCCCTGCAAACTTTGCAGAAAGCATATCTCCCTGTGTATCTCCCACATATACAGCGTTTTTTATGTGATTTCTTTCCATAATTAATTGAATATTTTCTCCTTTTGACAGGCCTGTACGCCCCGGATTTTCAAAATCAAGAAAATATTTCTCTAGTTTATGAAATGCATAAAATGTTTCTATGTAGCCCTCCTGACAATTGCTCACAATGAACAAGCGGAATTTTTTTGAAAGAGCTAGTAAAGTTTCTTCTAACTGCGGATATAAATTACCGCCATTACGTAATAAATCATCTTGCTCTTGCTGACAGCATGCTAAAATAAGCTCCATCTGCTTTTCTTCATCAAGATAATCAAATAATACAGCAGCTATTTCTTTAATTTGTAAGCCCATCGTTTTAGATAAATCCTCTTCGGTTATCTTCCCTTTACCGTAAGGAGACGCCTGAACTACCTGCGTCCATGATTGCGCTACTGTTTTTCTTGAATCCCAAAGTGTCCCATCCAAATCGAAAATAATGCTATCTATGTCCATATGCAACCTCCTTCATCAATATTATACAAAATATGGATGTTGAGAAATGTGAAAATTTCTCAACATCCTGCAACATAAACATGCTTTTACAGTGGTCGTCAGGACCTGCTTCGAGTTTAGTTATTTCTTGCTTGCTGTATTTCTTGTATAAATACTTTTGCTGTTTGTGTAATTTTATCGTATCCATCAACCTCTGGATTGCCGATAAGACTACCACCCGCCCCTACAGCTACAGCGCCTGCACGAATCCATTCACCTACATTACTAATATTGACACCGCCTGTAGGCATTAAATTAGCATGTGGTAAAGGTCCTTTAAATGCTTTAATTACTTTCGGTCCCATTAACTCGCCAGGGAACACCTTTAGCAAATCTGCACCATATTCCATTGCTTGTATCGCTGCTTCAATTGTCATAACACCTGGCATATAAGGAATTTGATATCTATTACATAGCTTGGCTGTTTCTATGTTAAAGCTTGGACTAACGATATATTTTGCCCCTGCAAGTATTGCGATTCGAGCTGTTTCAGCATCCAATGCTGTGCCAGCTCCTAAAATAATATCCGATTGGAAAGTATTAGCCAGTTCTTCAATCACCTTTGTTGCACCTGAAATGGTATAAGTAATCTCAATTGCAGAAACACCGCCATTTAAGGCTGCTTCGGTAATTTTTTTGGCTTGTTCAATATTATCTGCACGTACAACTGCGACAAGTCCAGCATCTGTAATCTGCTTTAATGTATTGTGTTTTGTAATCATTGTGACACCCCTTAATTCCACTTAGGATTATCAATAACCTCAGGCTGACCATCTTTTTCAACGACTAGCTTGCGATAGCCTTTTGTTTCGATTGTGCCATAATCATGGCCAGCATCTGCACGAAATGCATAAAAAGTAATAAGTGGCTTATTACCTGTATTAATGCTTCTATGTGCGTAACGCGGTGGGACGTAAACTGCTTGACCTTGGCTGAATTTTTCAATTTGCCAATCACCTTCTGGGTTCTCCATTAACATAAACCCTTCTCCGCTTAGGCAATAATATACTTCACCTGTTTCTAAAATTGTATGGAAATGTCCTTTTGTCATATGGTACTCCTCGCCCACTTTGCCAGGATATAGAACGCTCGTACCAAATAAGATGTCACCACTTGTTTGTGGGATATCCAATTCATAAAATTCATAAATTAACGGATTATTTTCGTTTTGTAGCTTCCCATTATATGCTTGTTGATTGGCATACATATTCTTCATACTTGATAGTTGACGTTTAACTGAAGGTGTTTTTTTAGATAAACCTGTAGTTAAATCAAAATCTGTAGTAAATGCTTTTACTGACTGCGTCATATTAATCCCTCCACCTTTTAATCGTTGAAGTAAGCTCGATTTCTTCCATTATTTTATCTGTCAGCTGAATATCAAAAACCTCAGAAATCACTTGTGTCCAGCCATGTATAAAATAAATCCAGCCATCTTCTACACGTAAATTTTTGACTTGTTTTTGCTTCTCTGCTTGATGAAGGAAATCTAATTCTCCTCTATAGTTTAATTCCCATACAAGACTATCGCGTGGAAATTCAGCTTTATCACTAATCGGCGATCCTTTACGGTCTTTTCCTAATCCAGTTGCATTAATGACCAATGAATTTGACGGTAATGAAGATAATAATTCATCTGTTTGTTCATGTGAGGTAACTAAATGATATTCGACATTTGCTTTTCTATTTACATCTTGTAAAATATGCTCGATTTCTTCCAAGCGTTTCATATCTAAATCGGTAATAATCATACGTTGAGGAATCTCTTGCCCTTTATCTTTACTCAATAAATAAGATGAAATAGCTATGGCGCTACCCCCAGAACCTAATAGCATGACCTCTCCATTATGCTCTTGCCAATATCCGCTAGGAATAAAGCGCTGTAATGCTAGTCCACTAGAAATCAGGTCTTTAGCATGACCTACTAGCTTGCCATTGTTTTTAGATATACATGACAATTCACCAAACATTTGAGCATATTCATCTAGTTCGTCAAATAAATCTTTAGCTGCGGCATAAATATCAATTTTATGCGTTGTCACAAGTGCGCCTAAAGATAGTGGGTCATTTTTAATAAATTCAACAACTGCTCTATATTCCTCTTTCGCTGCATGAATAGGTAAATCAATGCCAATTAAATTTGCCTCTGGAACCCCAAAAACTTTCATCCATTCTGGAAAAATCCTCATAATAGAAGATTTAGTCGTTGTCACACCTATAAAATACATTGTTGGTACGGTTGCTACTTGCGGTATGCTAGCCATGTTTAGTCATCCTTCCCACTTACTTTGCTAATGCGCGAGCAGCATTGTCTATCGTCATTTTTCTAATCATGCTGTCACTAACTCCTGCTTTTTTTAGCATTGGTAAAAATGTTGTCTGTAAATAATCTAAGCCTAAATGACCGCCATCGTAATGACGCATTCTTTTATTTGTTGTATCAAGACTAAGTAAAATACGGTCCTCATGTCCCTTTTCTAAAAGTTTTAAAATCATATATACCTCATCTTCATCCGAATGATATCGGAAACGACCGATTGTATCTAACTCGATATAAACGCCACTTTCAGCTACGTGAAGCATATATTCCAAGTTTTCCGTCTTTCGGTCTAAATGACAAATAATCAATTTTTCAGGTGCTAAATCATGTTTTTCATAAAAAGCAATCTGCTCTAAAGCATGATAACCTAGTTCTGTATGAGACATGATAGCTGCATTCGTTAATTTTGAAGCTGTAGCTGCTGCCTTAAATAATGAGAAATATCGACCTGCTACCCCTTGCATATCTGCTGCAGTTTTAATAAGTCCTGCTTTTCCATCAATGCTTGTAGACGGCCAATTGTCCTCACCATCCTGATAAAGACGATTTGTTAATTCATCGACAAATAATTCAGTCAATTCTTCTGAAGAGGTGCTATGTATCCAATGATTGTTTTTATAAAATACAAGCTTATGAAAACCTGTACATGCAATGATATTTAGCCCACTTTCCTCAGATACTTTTTTTAGCAATGCTACATTTCTTCCAGCACCGACTGGCTGCGCATCTACAATTGTTTGCACACCATGCGCCATTGCCAATAGCACTTCATTTTTCGTTTTTTCATAGTCATCAATAACAAGTGACGCATCTACCTGCATCGGAACGCCTTTTTTTAAAAAAAGATGCTCATGTGGATGTGTAATACCCAGTTCATTTCTTCCCTTTTCACCAGTTATCGTTGTAATAGTCATTTGCATTTTACTATTCACCCCTGCTCATTCAACAGGTTCAGTATATTTTGTGTTGAAACAATCGCCATACGCTCTACCGCTTCCTCTGTATAAGCACCAATATGTGGTGTTAATATAAAATTATCGAGCTGAACAAGAGCATCTCCTACTTCTGGTGGCTCGACCGAATAAACATCTTGAGCAGCAATAGCAATTTGTCCTTGAACTAATGCACTTAGTAGCGCTTGTTCATCTACTAATTCCCCACGTGCTGTATTAATGAGCATCGCGGACGGTTTCATATTTTCAAAAACTGCAGCATCCATAATATGCTTTGTTTCAGATGTCGCAGGTAAATGCAAAGAAATGATATCTGCTTGCTGAATAATTTCTGTAAAATCAGTCGCATAACCAATTTGATGTGCTTGAAGGAATTCTTCATCTCGCATATATGGATCGTAAATCGTAACTTCCATCGCTAAGCCTTTAGCACGTTTCGCAACTTCTTTTCCTATTTTCCCGCCACCGACAATCAATAAATGTTTGCCTGTTAGTTCAATTCCGATAGAACGATCCCATCCGAAATCTTTGACACCTTTGATTGTGGAGGACAGCTTTCTTGCGCATTCAAACATTAAAGCAAGTGCTAATTCACATACCGAAATATTATTTGTATCTTTTGCATTTTCCACCTTAATCCCTAGTGCTGTAGCTGCCTGTAAATCAATATTATCCATTCCTACACCATATTTTGAGATTGCCTTCAAACTAGTAAACTTGTGTAATACTTCTTCTGTAAAAGGGTCTACACCAACAATAATCCCTACAACATCTTGATCTGTGAAGCTCAATAATTGCTCCTCTGTCAATGTTTTACCTGTCGTATTTTCGATTACTTCATAGCCCATAGTTGTTAGCATTTCTATTGGCTTTTCTTTATATTTTTGAAATGATTTTGGCGTAATTAAGATTTTCGGCATTTGCTTCTCTCCTTTTACATGAAGCTTAAATCATATTAATCAACATCAATAACGACCTTCATTACTTTATCTTTGTTGTCCTCAATAATATGATACGCCTCTAGATAATCTTCAAATTTCACATGATTTGTAATTAATGATTCAACCTCAACTTCTTTATTTATTAATAACTCGACAGCTTTATCAAAATCTTGTGATTGATACATTGCCGTACCTAAAATTTGTAGCTCTCGATCCTGAACAAAACCCATATTTACTTCCGTAAGATTCGACACAACACCTACAATAACGACTGTGCTACCTTTTCTAGCAATATTAATAGAATTTGCTACAGTCAATGAAGAACCTACACACTCAAAAATCACATCTGCCTTTCGCATACCAAAGTGCCTAATAATGCCCTCTTGTAAATCTTCACTTTTATTATCAATTATCTCTAATCCAACTTTTCTAGCCATTTCAAGTCTTGCTTCACTTAGCTCTGACACAACGACCTTATTTGCCCCAAATGCTTTAGCCGTTTGCGCAACAAGATTTCCAATTGGTCCTCCGCCAATTACTAACACATCTTTATCCCCAATATTCAGAACCCTTTTCACAGCGTGTACAGCAACAGCTAATGGCTCAACCATAGCTCCTTTATCAAATGATAGGCTATCAGGAAGTACTGTTAATTTATCTGCATCGACAACAAAATATTCAGAAGCAAGTCCTGTTGTTTGGAAGCCCATCACCTTTAAATCCTCACAGACATGGTACATGCCATTTTGACAAGGGAAGCATTCTCCACAAACTACTTGAGGTTGGACTGTCACTTTTGTTCCAATTTGTACAGAGAATACATTAGTACCTACTTCAACAACTTCAGCAGCTATTTCATGACCTTGTACAACAGGAAAATGCGTGTAAGGGTGTTGCCCATGATAAACATGAATATCCGATCCACAAACACCAATTTTTTTGATTGCTAATTTCACTTGATTGTCTCCTACTGCTGGGACATCCACTTCTTGAAATATAATTGTGGCGGGCTTTGTCATAATGGCTTGCTTCATTTTCATGCCATTTCCTCCTCTATCCATACACAATGACTACTTTGCGCTCTGTTTTACCAGATAAGTAATCTTCAAATGCTTGTATAATATTTTCAAATGAATAAACGTCCGATAAAAAATCACGTAACACTAACTTTCCTTCCTCAACCCACTGAAGAACTCTTTCATGACAAGCACCTTCTTCATTTTTATAAGGTATCTGCTGGAAATTAATTTTCCAATTATCAGGAGCTTCTTCATAATCTAAATGCAGTTGGCTTCCTTTAGGAACACCGTAACAAAGCAATTCTCCACGGTCTTTTAATAAAGTAAGACCTTCATTCAAAATTCGCTCATTCCCAACAGCATCTAATACATATTCAACACCGTTCGGATAAATTTTTTGGATTTGTTCTTTTACTAATCCGTTTTCAGTATTAATAATGGTTGCTACACCAGACTTACGCATTAGTTCTTCCTTCGCCCCATTTCTAACAACTACTGCAATTGATTCGATACCACTTAATTGCATCAACTTAATGAATGCTAATGCCACAGGACCACTACCATAAACTAATACTGTTGCACCTTCATTAATGTCGAAATATTGAATCGTACTATATACTTCTCGCAAAGTTACAAAAATAGGGGCTTCTTCTATTAAAAGATTAGCAGGCAGTACTTGCTGAGCATAAGCAACCTCTGGGCATTCATCGTCTTCATATGCTTGTTGGTCATCGATTACACCAAATTCACTAAAAGCACCCCAGCCTGAAGTAGCTATTGTTCCATCATCTAGTTGAACTGTTGGTGCAAAAGGCAATATAACGATGTCTCCTTCTTTGTAGGAAACAACCTCCGCTCCTACTTTTTCCACACGACCTACTGCCTCATGCCCAAGCATAATTGGATATGATGATGTCTTAAAGCCTTTAAATCCGCCCTTTATAATTGTGGCGTCCGTACCACAAATACCACATGCTAACATTTTAACAAGCGCTTGTTTTGTAGTAATCGTTGGCATTGGCACTTCTTTAAAAAACAGCTCACTTTCGGCATTAACAATTAGCGTTTTCACTATACCTCCCCCTTCTTTATCTAAATAGTTCTTTCCTTTTTACTAGTCATAATTTGAAGAAGTACAGCAGCAATAATAATAATTCCTTTAATAATATCCTGAGGGTACGACGGTACAGCCATTAAATTCATTATGTTTCCAATAAGACCCAGAATCAAAGCACCCGCTACTGTATTTAATACAAAGCCTTTCCCACCCATTAAACTTGCACCACCAATAACAACTGCTGCAATGGCATCTAGTTCTTGTCCCATTCCAATAGTGGCACTACCAGTAGACGTACGTGAAGCTACAAACACTCCTGCTAATGCAGCAAGTGCACCAGAAATTGCATAGGTTGACATCACATAAACCTTTGTACGGACACCCGCTAACTGAACAGCTGTTTCATTACTGCCAATTGCTACAATCTTGCGTCCAAAACCTGTATAACGTTGAATAAGTGTAAATATCACAATCAATATCAATGCTATCCAAATAAGTGGATACAGAAAATCTTTACTCGTCAACACATTAATTGTTCCAGATTCAACCTTTATTGGTCTACCTTCTGTTATAACAAAGGCCACCCCTCTAGCAATTGTCATTGTTGCTAAGGTAGCTACAAAACCTTGAATACCTGTATAAGCTACAAGTGCACCAGAAAAAATCCCAAATAAGAGTCCCACTATAATTGCTATCGCAATTGATACAGAAAAATGTAATCCTATATCAGTAATTAAAAGTGCTGATATAGTAGCCCCTAATGCCATAATAGAACCTACTGATAAGTCAATACCACCAGCTAAAATAACATAAAGCAAACCGATTGCTACAAGTATTGGGCCTGCTTGCTGCAGTAAAATATTACGAATATTCATTGTCGTTAAAAATGTATCAGAAAGTATTGCACTAATAATAATAAGCAACAGTAAAATAATAAAAGTATTATTATTAATCAGGAATCCTTTCCAGTTAAATTTCTTAGCTGTAGATGTCATCACTTAAACCCCCATCGCTAATTTAATTAAATTATTTTCTGTTAAAGATTCTTTCTCTAAGCTTCCTGTAATTTGTCCCTCACGCATTACTATTGCGCGATCGCAAAGCCCTATAATTTCAGGCATTTCTGAGGAAATAACAATAATAGCAACTCCTTTTTCCGCCAAATCATTGATAAGCCTATAAATTTCCGTTTTAGCACCTACGTCTACCCCACGTGTTGGCTCATCCAAAATGATTAATTTCGTATCAATTGCTAACCATTTAGCAAGTGCAATCTTTTGCTGATTACCACCACTTAAACTATCAGCGAGATCCTCTGTTGAACCATACTTTGTATTAATACGAGCTAATAGCATTGCGACTTTCTGTTTTTCTTTAGAGTGTGCTATCCATCCATTAGATTGACTGGAAACCATTGTTGTATTTAAACGAATAGATTGTTTTAACAACAATCCTTGTTTTTTTCGATCTTCAGGTAATAGACCAATTCCTAATTTAATGGCTTGTTTAGGACTTTTTACATTAATTTCATTCCCAAAATAAATAATTTTTCCTTCCTTTTTTGGAGAAGCACCAAAAATAACTCTCATCGTCTCTGTTCTACCTGAGCCAACTAAACCACTAAATCCAACTACTTCACCAGCTTGAACAGAAAAACTTACATTATGAATAAGTTCTTCTGTAGTTAGATTTTCAACTCTTAGAACTTCTTGACCGATTGTAGCTTGTCTTTCAGGGAATAATGTTTGAATTTCTCGTCCAACCATCATTGTGACAAGTTGCTCTTTTGAAATTGATTTCGTTTCTACCGTATCAATATATTTTCCATCCTTTAATACAGTAATTTTATCGCTAATAGCAAATAGTTCCTCAAGACGATGTGAAATATATACAATTGTTACGCCTTGTGCCTGCAATTTTTTGATTAATTCCAATAATTTTTGGGTTTCAGAATGAGTAAGTACTGCTGTAGGTTCATCAAATACAAGTATCTTAGAATTTTTCGCAAGACATTTACAAATTTCAATAATTTGTTGATAGGCTACACTTAATTCTCCAACCTTTGTATTCGGATCAATATGACCAAACCCAATTTTATCTAACTCTTTTTGTGCATTTTTCCTCATTTTTTTCCAATTTATAAAAATACCGCTGTTGCTTAATTTATCAATATAAATATTCTCGGCAACTGTTAAATCGGGAGCAAGCATAAATTCTTGGTAAATAACCGAAACTCCCATATCAATCATTGCTTTCGGTGTTGCTGTTTTTGCTTCTAGACCATCAATAACAATCGTACCTGTATCTTTTGCATAAGCTCCAGCCAATATTTTCATCAGTGTGGATTTCCCTGCTCCATTTTCACCAATAAGAGCATGTATTTCTCCTTTTTGCAGCTTTAATTGCACATCATTCAGTGCTTGAATACCACCAAAGTATTTTGATATATGATTCATTTCGATGATGTATTTAAAATCCAATTTGCTTACACTCCTTCCTTATTCTTCAACTTACTTATAAGCTAAATAAATTATATGTATATAGAATCCCCACTCTTACCTTTAGAAAGTAGAGATTCTTTATATGAAACTTTTTAGAAACCAAACTCGTAATATTCATCTACATTATCTTTTGTAACTGCTGCTGGTTGAGTCAACGTAATTTCTTCATAGCTTTTTTGATCTTTGCCATCCACTAAAATTTCTTTAGCAATTTCTACACCTAATTTAGCTACCTTGAATGGACTGTTTTCACCAGTTGCGAAATATTTACCTTCCTTAATTAAATCGTAGGCTTCGATAGCACCGTCTGCTGCTGCTACAATGTCTACATTTGATTTATTAGCATTTTCAAGGGCTGTCATAGCACCAAATAGCATATGATCGTTTTCACCTAATATAGTCGTAATATTTGGATTTGCTGTAATAAGGTCCTCCCCAGCAGTTAAACCTGCTTCACGAGTCCAAGCACCCCATCCTTGACCAACTACAGAAAATTTTGCATCTGCATTTGAAGCTTTACCACTTGAAGCAAGTTGTGCATCCATTTCGTTTGCTAATTTCCAAGCCTCGTCTTCTGACACACCTAATTTACCTTCTAAAATACCAGCAAATAAACCTGTTCGACGCTCCATACCTGCTACATTTCCTTTTGCTCCACTTAAAATGATTGAAATAATTTCTGCATCGCCCATTTTCTCAGCATAGGCTAAACCTACTAATCTACCATTTTGCTTATTGTCAGAGTAAACAGTCGTTACATTATTCGCTTCCTCTGCCACACCACTATCTAAGTTAATAACAGGGATACCAGCTTCAGCTGCTTTATTAATACTTGGTACTACTGCATCTGGTTCAGTTGCGTCTAGGAAAATTAAATCCATACCTTGTGAAATAAATGTTTCCATGTTTTCGGCTTCTTTTGTTGAATCACCATTCGCATCAAGTACAGTTACTTTCCATCCTTCAGCTTTTGCATATTCTTTAACAGCTTCTACAAGAGATACAAAATATGGTGAATCTTGCGTTTTTATAGCAAAACCTACTTTAAATGTGTCATCACTTTTTCCATCTTCTGCTGAATTTGAATCCCTACTACATGCCGCCGTGATAAGCATCACTGCAAATAATGCTAGAAACAACATAAACTTTTTTACTCTCATTGTTTTTCCTCCTTATATTTGAATTTATCGTAATATCACTATGTCATGACATTACAACTTAATAAGACATACTATACTATCTAAAGGAAGCGTTTACAACTATATTTTTTAATTATTCAGTATATTTAGTTTTCAAACCTTAAATAATCGTAAATCCTCCATCTATTACAAGCTCGCTTCCAGTAGTAAAAGATGCTGCATCTGATAATAAATAAATAACTGCCCCGACTAATTCTGCTGGGTCACCCAGACGTTTCATTGGTGTCAATGTAGCCCATTGTTCTCGCCAATCCTCTCGAACAAACGCTGTAAGCTCCGTAAACATATATCCTGGACTCATACAATTTACTCGAATTCCGTACTTAGCCCATTCATAAGCTAATGATTTTGTTAAATGTGTAACACCCGCCTTCGATGTATTGTATGATGCCTGTAATTGTGGATAATTAACAATAATACCTGACATTGATGCTGTATTTACAATAGCACCTTTGATTTGATTTTCTACTAAATACTTACCAAATAATTGAGCGACATAATAAACCCCATTTAGATTTACATCTATGACGCGGTTCCATTCTTCTGGTGTTGACTCAATTACTGGCTTTTGAATAACAATTCCTGCGTTATTAAAAAGTAACTCAATTTTACCCATTTCATGAATCGAACGTTCTAATGCCTTTTTAATTTCTTGATAATCTGTAACGTCTACTTCCTGAGAAAATGTCCTTCTCCCTGTTTTCTCTGCAATTTCTTTTGCTGTCACTTCTGCCTGTTCACCATTGATATCAAAAATAACTACATTAGCCCCCGCTTCAGCTAAGCTTTCTCCAACAGTCTTGCCAATGCCACGAGCTCCTCCTGTGATTAAAACGGTCTTTCCTTTTAATGAAAATAACTCATTCAATATTTGCACATCCATCCCTCCCATTTTTCGTCTACCTTATTCAAATCAATATCGCCTATATCACAGACCTAAAGTCATAACATTCAGAATATTAAAGATGCATAAATTTCAGTTTATGATTACTTAGCTACTTATTCCTTCATTATTAAACTAATATACAGTTTTATATTTTTCATATACCTTTTGTAGAGCAAAGTAAAAGTCATCGAATTGTCTTTTAGCAAGTTGATACATTTCGACCAACTGTGGATTAGGCTGTTGTGAATCTTGAATATGCAAGAAATTTCCAATTACATCAAAACTATCATAAATACCTGCGCCCACACCGCCTATAATTGCCGCACCCATAGATCCAGCCTCATCTAAATAATTAGGGATATGGACAGGTAACTGAAATACATCCGCAATAATTTGGCACCAAACCCTACTTTTAGCAACACCACCAATCACAATCAGTTCATCAATGTCGATATGCTCCTTTAAAATGTCAAAAATAATCCCCAAGTTATAGGTAACACCTTCTACAACACTTCTTAGCATTTCTTCATAGGTGGTATCTGATTTAATCCCTAAGTAACTTCCCTTAGAAACGGTGTCCCAGCGGGGAGCTCGCTCCCCCAAAAGATACGGTAAAAATAGAACACCTCTCGAACCAGGCGACGCCTTTTCAATCTTTTTATTTATTAAATCATATGGTGAACTACTTGTTTGCTCAGCAGTTTGTATTTCAACTTGACAAAGTGTATTCTTCATCCAGTTGAACGAACCACCTGCATATTGCATTGTACCGTTAGGCGCATAATATCCTGGAATAGCATGTGCCCATGTTACAATGCGCATTTCTGGATCAAAAATAGGTTTTTTAGAAGTCGTAGTAACCCATGCAGATGTACCAAGAGAACAATACGTCTTTCCTTCCCTAACAGATCCCGCACCGATACTAGCTGTCACACCATCCCCAGCACCAATGACAACTTTTGTTCCTTCAGCAAGACCAGTTTCTTTTGCTGCATCCGGTAAAATTACACCCGCTTGATAAGTAGATGGCTTTAAGTCCGGTAATTTCGATAGATCAATGCCACTCGCCTCGATAATATGTTTAGACCATGTAAACGTTTTCAAATCGAAGCATCCCATACTATTTCCATCCGAGTAGTCAGTGACAAATTTTCCTGTTAATTTAAATACAATATAATCTTTAGCATTTAGAGTCTTATGAGCTTTTTTATAAATTTCAGGTTCATTATCCCGTATCCACATTAATTTTTGTATACCATAAGAAGGTGTATTACGATGACCAACAATCTGATAAAACTCTTTTTGAGAAATGGTTTTCCCTAATTCAATTGATTGCTTAACTGCTCGTTGATCAGCCCAAATAATAGATGGGCGTAATGGCTCTCCATTTTTGTCTACTACTAAACACCCCATCATTTGACCACTAAAACTCACTACTTCTATTTGTTTTGGGTCAATATTTGAGTTTTTAAGGATATTCAAAGTAGATGAACAAACCGCATCCCACCAATCATTTGGGTTTTGTTCTACCCAATTTTCATTAAAATAGTGAGTGGGATACGAAGAAATATAACTATCTATTAATCTTCCTGATTCATGAAATAACGCTGCCTTATTTCCAGAAGTACCAAGATCATGTGCTAAAATATATCTTTCCACTTTTCTGCTCCCCCTATTTAAGTAGTTGTAATTATTATTTCAAAACTATTTTTATCTCCTCTATATCGTGCAATGGAATATTCAATTGGTTCATCTCGATAGTTAAATCCAATGGAAATAAATTTTTGGATCGCCTTACCTTTTTCCATATTTAAATAGTCAAAATCGTATTTTTCCGATTCAACTGCTTCGATATAACGTCTAATTTTACTTATTTGTGTTTCTATAGATTCACCTAAGATAGGATACAAAGATTCTTTTACAAAATCCTTTTCGAGCACAAATTTACATTTATCATATGGAAGGTACGTTTTAACCATCACAATTGGCTCATTATCTGCAAATCTTCTTCGATGTAAATAAATAACTTTTGAGCCTAATGGAATATTTAATTTATCTGATACAAATCCAGGTATATCTATTACTTCTAATTCCACTACTTCCGTGCTTGGTGACATACCAAGGTCTCTTATTTGATCATTAAATGAACCAAGTGCTTGAATAAAGCTTTGTTCAATTTTTGGCGCTTTTACAAATGTTCCTTTACTTTTTACTCTGTATAACCATCCTTCTTGAACGAGTTCAGCTACTGCTTGACGTACAGTTGTTCGACTAATGCCATAAATAGCACTTAATTCTTTTTCTATTGGTATCGCATCACCTACTTTTAATGTTCCATTTTTAATATCGTTTAAAATCAATTCCTTTAATTGATAATACAAAGGAATTGGTACTGATTTATCTAATTGATGAGCCATAGTTAAACCTCCAACATGCAGCTATTTAAAATAAATAAGCCCGTTTTTTAGTCAGTAAAGTTCCTTACTATATAGAACTTTCCATAAGATTATTTTATAAATGTTCTAGTTAAAAGCAAAGTATTTTGAAATATTTACATATATGCTTAGTTAATAATCAAGATAAATCCTCTATTAAACGTCACAGATTTTAAAAAGGATTTCCTGCATGAGCGAAGGGAAAATCTGTACAAACACATTAACTGAGACATAATTGATTACAATACAAATCGGACTTTATTTATATAAACCAAATGTAAATGATATATTTTCATCATCAATAAAGAGAAGGCTCAACATTAACTAATCTCACTAAAAATTTTTCAAGCTTTTTTCTCTTACAATATCTAGCTTTTTTATAGTAAAGATATGTGTATATAGCTCTCCTCTATATATAATTAATAATGAAAAATCGTTGAAAAATTATATACTTTAGAAAATTCAGAACTTACTTCTGGTTCATTATAGCACTAAGTTAAAATATATCAATGTTATTATGTAATGACATAATGATATATTTTAGTTATGAGATGCAGTGTTTATGTTGGACTACACTATATAAAGCATCCTCACTACAAAAATGGAATTGGCAAACGAATTGTTTACCAATTCCATTTTATCTTTATTGAATCGGAATCCAAATTTCAGAATAAAGGTCGGGACTAAATGGATCTTCGTCCGAGTACACTTCCAGCTCAGCTGTCCCAGTAGGCTCGTACGGGTTGGATGGGAACCATTCAGAGTAAATTTGTTTCCAAGTTTTTTGCATAGCATCCGGCATTGGACCGTGTACTTCAAACACAACCCATTTTGATGCTGGTACTTCCATTGCTTTCAGTTCTTCTGGAACATCCCCAATATGATCCGTTGCAATCCAATAATCAATAAAACCATTTTGTTCGCTGGCATTTGGTGCACAGACGCCAAGCACCCCTTTAATCTCTCCATTATTTAATGCAAATAATTGATGATCTATCCCCTTGCTGTTAATTTCATCCCAAAACTTCGGGATTTCTCGCAAATTCTCACCATTTTGATAATTAAACGTTCTTTTCACTCCTACCACTTGAAACTCTTCTTTTTCTACGATTTTATACTTCATTGGTTCTGCTCCCTTCAGGCTCACCTGGATAATTAGGCGATTGTATGATTGTAGTTGTCCTTGCTTCTTTCTTGTTTCACTAGGCGTTACGTGGTGCTGCTTACGAAATGCCTTGGTGAAAGCTTCAGGAGAGTCGTAGCCATATTTGTAGGCGAGATCGATTACTTTTTGCTCTGTATTTATTAATTCCTGTGCAGCTAAAGTTAACCTTCTTCGTCTTATATAATCTGCAATAGACATATCCGTTAAAATCGAAAAAGTCCGTTGAAAATGAAAGACCGAAGAATTTACCTCTCGTGCAATTTGCTCCATTGTGATGTCATCTAATAAATGCTCTTCGATATAATTTATTGCTTTTTGAATCGACTCAATCCAACTCAATTGCTCTCACTCCTTGTTTATAGCTTAAAACATCAGAATTAGTTATTCCTGTCTTTTTATGCTAACTTTGGACTGGTTAAAATGAAAGCTTTATTTTTATTGGCACATCACTATAGCGTGGGATTGATTTCCGTTCCGACTGTGCGCTTTGTTGCTGCCGCTTCGCTTTCGCACAGAAAACATCCGCTTCGCTGCAGGGTCTCGGGCCAACAGATGTTTTTTGCGCGAAAGCGTAGTGCTAACGCAGCGTCAGCAAAAGGGTTTCATTCTGTGCGAAAGCGTAGTGCAACGAAGCGACAGCAACAGCACCGATGTTGGTCACGACGGCGTTATCACAGGATGTGATGCTTTTAGCCTTCGTTCCTCTATTGCTGATCCCCGAAGAGTCGCCCAGCCTCCACTACAATCAACCTATTTACATAGTTATTAATAAATTTCATCTCAACTTTTAGATACTATAGGTTAAAATTAGTATTAAATAACAGAATTAGATTGGAGGTATTGATATTGGTTAAATGGCAAGGAGCTGCAGGAATTTGTTTAAATGAAGATAATCAATTATTGATGGTTTTACAAGGTACTAAAGAAGAGGCAAAAACATGGGCAGTACCATCTGGCGGAAAAGAAGATACTGAAAATTTCGAGGTATGTTGTATTCGTGAAGTGTATGAAGAAACAGGATATGTAGTAGACATCATCAGAGAAGTGTTACAAAAAAATAATGATGCAGTGGAAGTTCGTTATTTTGAGACGATCATTACTGGTGGACAAATGATGATACATGATCCCGATGAATTGATTTATGAAATTGCGTGGAAATCAAAAGATGAATTACTCGATTTAACATTATCCTTCCCTGAAGATAGACAATTTCTTTTATCATTTTTTCAATAAACCTCTCTTCCGCGGGTAAACTCTTAAAATATTACTTCATTTTTACCTTTTCAACGGCCGCTTCGTATATCAATTTATCACCGATTTTAATATATTGATTTCTCGCTGCCTTACAATAGCCTTCTTGTTCTAGAAAATCCTTTAGCTCCGATTTCTTCGCAAATATTTTTTCAATGACATTCTGCTCCACTTCAAATTCATCTGTTCTTTTAGCAATGGATACCCAATATATTTTCGACAAGTTATTTCCCCCTCTGGATCAATCATTTATAAATAATTAAAGCTGAATGTATAACTGTATGTTCCCCTATATATAACGTATTGTATTTAATATCAACTATTAAATACTCGCTTAAATCTAATAAAGCGTTATTAATATCATGTTCAAATTGTACAATATCATTATTTTGAATCGTTACTACTTGAGTTGCTTGCGTCATACATTTTCACCCTTTTCTTCTAATCATAGTTTAAAAGGAAGTATTTGTCACAAAATATTTTCGGTAGTAGCTGGGAACGCAATAGGAGTAGATAGACCACGAGAATATTATACGGAATATTCGGTAATATATGCTTCAAATTCCTTTTTAAACATGAGATGATTGGAGCGAAGCTGAGCAACTTCTTAGGATCAGCATTAAGATGAATCCCTCAAGTTCGTTTTAAAGGTGTTGCAACTAAGTATCTTGATAATTATCTTACTTGGTTCTTATTTGTCGATATCGTAGTAACGAAAGTACAAAACACAATATTAAAGAGTTCTTGTTTACATCTTTTTTGTTCGAAATGACAGATACCATTGAAAGTCTTCGTCTGTCCATATTTAATTTTTAGCTGGTTCTGCTAAAGATAGGAGTTTTAGTATGGATATAAATGTAACGGCGGAGATTTTAATAGGTCTTTATACTGTTCAGATGTGATTAAATGGGCTGATAATGTTATTGAACGCCTTGATAATCCACCGTATGAAGTAATTGAAATATCATTGTCTTCACAGGAAAAACCCATTGATGTCTGTTCGAAATTAAAATTGTTCAATGGAGGTTTAAATAATGACGACCTTCCTTCTAAGATATTACTCGGACTGCTGAACGAATATTTTCTTTCAATCAACAACGTATCAGACGTTTTTTCAATGTTATTCCGATTAAGTGACCATTTACAGTTAGAAGAAAGTAATGAGTGGATAGAGGTTGAAATGAATTACTTGTCGGATGCTTTTTATTTAGCAGACCAAAATATATATGGTGATTTGAATGAAGTGGGTAATAATTTAAAGAATTATTTATCTCAGTTCGAAGATTATGCAAAATATTTATCCATATAGCGGCATTTATGAACTACATGAAGTTGAAATATGATTGAGAAGCCCTTTCCCTAAAATTCATTTTAAAAAACAACATTAAACATTAACGTAGCCTATAAAAATATCGTAGTTCAAATGGAGAGATTCACTTGAAAATAATAGAGCGAACAATAATACTATCGTGTGCAGCTATATTCCTATTCATTGTTTTTAAAGCCGTATATAATGGTGTACTGTCAAATAGATCTTTAATTAAACCGCAAAGTTCAAATTATTATCAAATAATCGATAAAGATTTTAATAAAACAGTAGACGTACCTTTTACTGATATCACCTCATATAAGGGTAATGCTGACTATATTTATATGAGCGTAGATCAAGAGAGTCCTTCTCTTGATAATAAAATTGTTCAATACAATCGCAAGACTCAAAAATGCACAACCATTTTTAACAGTAAATTTAAATTACCGTCAGTTCAAGGGATAGAATTAAATGATAATTGGTTATTGTGGGTAGATACCGATGAAAACGGAGGGTATCTGAATCCATATTTTATGAATTTAAAGACGCAAGAAATTCAACCATTAACAAAAGAAAATGAAGAAAATGTTATTAATTATTTCCCCATACTGATCGGAGACTACGCTACTTGGATTAAAAAGGACAGAAAAAGTGAAAAAGCGGAAGTTATGCTTAAGAATCTCAAAACAGACGAAACTATAAGTATAATTAATTCAAATAGCTTTACATTCAGAAATATGTCTTTGTCTGCAAAGGATGGAAAAATATTATTTACTGATGAAAAAGATCATTTTGGATACCTCTATTTATATGATGTAAAAAGTAAAGAAATAAAAGAATTTAAGAGTTCATATGAATTTATTGATAGGGCAAGACTACTAAATGATCGACAATGGGTTTACCTAACATTTGACGACCCTTCTGAACCTTCAACTGGTGATGGTAAGCTAATTTTTTATGACGCTTCGACAAATCATACGCAAGAAGTTGTTTCGGATATTGATAGTGTAAGTGATCTTAACACTGATTTTAATGATCAAATATTTTTATATTTCAATGAAAATGAGTACTATAAAAAATTTATGATAAAGGATCATCTATTAGTTGAGGATGGCTGGTTAGAAATACCTAACTTTTATAGATTTTCAGCTGAAAATGGTGTTTATATCCATGATCAAGAACTTCCAAATGGAAAATATAATTTAGTTATCCAAAGTAAGCTAACTAACTAAAAAGGGCTATCCCTATCAAGGAAAGATTGGGATGGCCTTCTTCTTTATAAAATTTGAAAGACATTTTAGATCAAAAAAGTGTTGGAGCACCAAGCCCCAACACTCCCCTCTAATACATTCTTAAATATTCTTCCCGCTCCCAGTTATGGACACGCGTGCGGTATTTATTCCATTCTATTTCTTTTGCAGCAGTGAATTTTTCAAAGATATGGTCCCCAAGTGCTTCGCGTATGATATGATCCATTTCAAGTTCAAGGAGTGCGTATTCCAATGACGATGGGAGACTGTCGATACCATTCAATTCACGTTCAGCTCGTGACATTTTATAAATATTTCGATCTACTGCATCCGGTGGTGTGAGATTTTTGCGAATTCCATCGAGCCCAGATGCTAAAATAACAGCCATTGCTAAATAAGGGTTTGCTGCCGGATCGACGGAACGAAGCTCGATACGTGTTGATAATCCTCTTGCAGCTGGAATTCGAATAAGTGGTGATCGGTTTTGTGCAGACCATGCTACATAGCAAGGAGCCTCATAGCCCGGCACTAATCGTTTATAGGAATTAACAAGTGGGTTTGTGATAGCTGTAAAGCCGTGTACATGTTTTAGTATCCCTGCCATAAAGCTACGCGCTGTTTGGCTCAATTGCAATTCTGCACGTTCATCATAAAACGCATTGTTATCCCCTTCAAATAATGATAAGTTGAAATGCATACCAGAACCGTTAACACCGAATAGTGGCTTTGGCATAAAGGTTGCATGCAGTCCATGCTGTGCAGCTATCGTTTTTACAACAAGCTTAAACGTTTGAATATTATCACATGCTTCGATAGCATTTGCATATTTAAAGTCGATTTCATGTTGACCAGGTGCAACCTCATGGTGTGATGCCTCAATTTCAAAGCCCATTTCTTCTAACTCTAATACGATATCACGTCGACAGTTCTCCCCTAAGTCAGTTGGGGCTAAGTCGAAGTATCCACCACTATCATTTAACTCAAGCGTTGGATGCCCTTTTTCATCTAGCTTAAATAAGAAAAACTCTGGCTCTGGTCCTAAATTAAATGAGCTAAAACCTAACTCCTCCATCTCCTTTAAAACTCTCTTCAGATTGGAACGGGGATCGCCTTCAAACGGTGTACCATCTGGTCTAACAATATCACAAATAACACGGGCCACTTTGCCTTTCTCCGCAGTCCACGGAAAAATGACGAATGTATCACGGTCAGGACGCAAATACATATCTGATTCTTCAATACGTACAAAACCTTCAATTGATGAACCATCGAACATAATTTTATTGTCCAATGCTTTTTCTAATTGGCTAACTGGTACTTCAACGTTTTTTATTGTTCCTAATATATCAGTAAATTGTAGGCGAATAAATTTCACATTTTCTTCCTTAACACGAAGTTTAATATCCTCTTTTGTATAACATTTCATTTTTCACCACTCCAATGTAATTTTAATTAACACAGATTTTTATAACTGTTTTTAAAATACATTAAAAGGATGTAAAACACAATATCTATGTAAGGTTTTGTTACATGCATTTTATCGAATATATTTATCTTTTTTTCAGATGGATAGAGTCCCCTCTCTGAATATCATTTAAAGGTGTCTTTAGACTTATAATAAAGCGCTTTTGTTAAAAAAATTTTGACTTTATTGCTTGAAGCAAGAACTTTTTTTCCATATTTTATATCACATTAGTCTTGTATAATATCATATTTATTGGTAAATTTATAGCAAATTAGAATTTCTATATTATTCATTAGATAAGTAAATATGGCGTATATATAATAGTCGGAAATTATTATATCAATTTTGCCTTGGCGTAATTTCGTCCGAGGCTTTATCTTCTGTTAAAGATACATAAGGCGGTGAATGTAGGAAGCATGTCAGTATTAATTATTGGCAACGTAAGTAATGATGCGTTGCGTCTGCAAAAATATTTTCATCGTATCGACATCAATAATATTCATTGCTTCACAACAACTGACGCAGCAATGAATTATTTATCAGATTCTTTGAAAGAAGAGCTGGAATTAATTATTCTCGATGCAAAAATGACGCTTAAAAATTGCGAGAATATTTGTCAACAAATTGGCGAACTAAAAAACTGGGTTGATACCCCTATCCTTCTTTCTACTACTTACGAAAAAAGCATTACAAT
Organism: Lysinibacillus sp. NPDC059133; assembly: GCF_042755925.1. Classification (NCBI taxonomy): domain Bacteria; kingdom Bacillati; phylum Bacillota; class Bacilli; order Caryophanales; family Bacillaceae; genus Lysinibacillus; species Lysinibacillus sp. NPDC059133. The sequence goes on from NZ_JBHZDH010000020.1 coordinate 59,123, forward strand.
TGATAGGGTTTTTGAAGCCGGGATTTTCGATTTTATTTTAAAACCATTTGATTTCACTCAATTTAAAACTCGGATTCAGGTGGCCCTTAAATATCAAAAGGAAACAAAGCTCCGAAAGCAGCAAGAAAGTATTATTCAAAAAGATTTAATTGTCGCGAAGAAGTTCCAAAAAAATGCACTATCCCCCCCATTGAATCTGGAGCATATTCAGATCGATGGACTTTATGTTACATCCAATACATTAGGAGGCGACATGTATTGTTGGTTTAAGATTAACGAACATCTAACTGCCATTCTTCTTTACGATGCAATGGGGCATGGAATTGCCGCATCACTCGTTACAATGTCCATTAGATCTTTGTTAAAAGGAATAATTACGAAATTAATTGATCCAGTTTTAGTAATTCGAGAACTTAATCGCCAAATTTACGAGTTATTTTCTGATGAAGATATGGACCGTTTTTTAATGACAGCTATCTACATACTCATTGATACGAAAAACGGAACTGCACACTATGTTAATGCGGCTCATCCATCTGGTTTCTTATTTGGAAAATACGGAGAAACGGTGTTCCTTCCAGCAAATACACCTATTCTAGGGTTATTCCCAACTATTCATATCAATAAAAAAACGATACCTTTATCCGGATGGCATCGCCTAATACTTTATACGGATGGATTATTGACAATAAATGAGCAACAAGTCGTTGATATGGACTTTTTCCATTCATACGCTTCACAAGATAATAGCTATGCCTTGCGAAAATTTTCTCAAAAATACGACTTATTCGACAATGATTACAGCGATGATATAACAGTAGTTTCAATAACAATTACATTACAGGGTCGGTGATTGATGATGGAATTCATACTCAATGTAAATCCTGATACACAAGCTATAGCTTATGTAGATCAAGTTATGGAGAATTATACAAATATATATAATCTACCTTTTAAAAGAGAAATACGATTTGTCGTACACGAATTAGTTATAAATGCTGTAGAAGCTATGGAAAAGCTTGAACCATACTCCAAAAAGGTAATGCAAGTACATGTATCCCACTCTCATGAAGAAATAAAAATAACGGTTACCGATGAAGCAAAAGGGATCGCTGAAAAGGATTGGGATAAGGCCCTACAATTTGATTTAAACGAACTCGATTATTCAGATCGTGGGCGAGGTTTATTTTTTGTAAAAAATATGGTCGACCATATTTGGTTTGAAAATATATCTGCAACAAAATTTTTAGTTGGTATTTCAAAAAAGATTCATGTATAAAGTAAACGTAAAATTGGAGGAGTTTTCATGAAGCTGTCAATCCGAAAGAAAATGAGCCTGTTAATATTCGGGTGTATTTTGTTACTTACAACACTTTTAGCTGGAATTAATTTTTATGTTGCCAAAAAAAATCTTTTAGAAAGCGCAAATACAAAGCTTTTATCAGATATTCAACTGGGCTATGAATATTTAGATGCTAAATTCCCTGGAGAATGGTCCATTAAAAACAATCAATTGTATAAAGGCGACGTCAAAATGGTAGACAATTTTGACGTCGCTGATAAAGTTGGAGAGCTAACAAACGGAAACGTCGTCTCGATCTTCCAAAACAATACTCGCATTAGTACAAATATAGTCGAGAATGGCGAACGCGCATTAAATACAAAGGTTTCTGACGAAGTTGCGAAAGTTGTGTTAGGAGAAAAAAAACGTTTTATCGGATCAGCAAACGTCCTAGGTAGTATGCATCAAGGAGCCTACGACCCCATTTTAAACAGCCAAGGAGATGTTATTGGCGTATGGGCAACAGCTGTACCTACCGCTCCATATATAAATATTGCTACAAAGTCTGCACTTGAAAATGTAGCGGTCTCCTTAGGAATTGCCATTTTAATGATTGTTGGGATTAGTTGGTTTTTACAGCGACAAATCATCACACCCATTAATATTTTAAGTACAAATGCCAAAGATTTAGCAGATTTAAATTTAAATGTAAAGTTATTAAACCCTAAAGGTAAAGATGAGATTGCTGTTTTAGCAAACGCCTTCAGTGATATGAAAAATCACTTAACGGAGACGATGACAATCGTAGCTAGTAGCGCCAACCAAATAACTAACTCATCGCATTCATTAGCAGAGTCATCACACCAAACAAGTGAGGCTTCTAACCAAATTGCACTTACGATGAACGAAATCGCCGTTGGCACTACGACTCAATCTGATCAGGCTGAACAAATAGTGTCAATGATGCAAAAAACGATTGAAGAAGTATCAAGTAGTTTACAAAAGGCCGAGAACACGTTAAATAGTGCTACAGAATCGACCCATATTGCACGTAAAGGTGAAGAGGCTATTAATGAGGCTATCAAACATTTAAGCGACGTCACACAAACAGTGTCTTACGCGACAGATTCTATCCAAAAACTCGGTAAACGCTCCGAGGAAATCGGTGGCATTATTACTGTTATTACCGGTATTGCTGAGCAAACAAATCTACTTGCCCTCAATGCAGCCATCGAAGCAGCACGAGCAGGTGAGCAAGGAAAAGGGTTTGCAGTTGTTGCATCAGAGGTACGCCAGCTAGCTGAACAATCAAGTTTAGCATCAGGACAAATTACAAATCTCATTAATGATATTCAGGCTGAAACCTCTGTGACCGTTCGCACAATGGAAAGCAATCTGCTAGCAGTAGAGGAGCAAGTAATAATTATCAATAAAGGAGGAACAGCTTTAAAGGAAATTGTTGAAAAAGTCGAAGAAACAGAAAAAGGCGTTGAGCAAATGAAAGCTGCATTTACGCATGTAAACAACAACTCCTTAAGTGTTCAACAAGCTATTCAAGATATTTCCCGTATCATTGAAGACTCTGCAGCAGCAACAGAAGAAATAGCCGCAACATCAGAAGAACAATATGCAACCGTTGCAGAAATTACGCAAAGTTCAGATGAATTAGCATCAATTGCTGATAAATTACAAAATGAAGTCAATAAATTCAAGTTTTAATTTCTATAGATTTAGAATTCCCTAACATGAAAAAGAAAATGGAGGCGCTATAGTATGAATCAGAAGAAAATCGCGATGGATATTGACACAAGGGCTGATTATATTTTGATTGCGTTTACTGGCGATTTAGAATACGGGATGATTGAAGAGTTAAAAAAAGAGCTTCAATCGTTAAGCTTGGAAACAAAGCATGGATACATTATCGATATGCAAAAGGTTACAAATATTGATAGTACCGGCTTTGGCATGATCGTCAATTTCGCAAAGAAAGTAGCTGTAAAAGAAAAGAAAATCGCCATTATTGTCGTCGATAATTTCATTCGCAACTTGTTTGCTATTTCGCAAGTCGATAAAGTATTCCCTCTTACTGAAAGCGAAGAGCAAGCAAGACAAATCATGAAAGAAGGCTGGTTAGGCGAGCTCTCGCTCAGCGAATATTAACCCTATTGCTGCCCCCATCATTATCAATTTCGCCTGGATGTAATTACGTCCAGGCTTTATCACTACCTTCAGAGGTCGGAATCTGCTGTAGCTGACGCTTCGCTTTCGCTACCAACACATTTGCTGATTGAAGATAAAAAAGAAGGTTGCATTCTGTAAAAAAGATTGCAACCTACTCTCTTTAATATTGTAATAGCATATTTACAAACACAACGATAATCACAGTGGGTACCACTATTAACATCAAAAGACGATATGTTGAATAGAAACCCTGCCCCAACTTACTTCCTATTAACAATTCTTTCTTCACAAATTCTTTATCAACTACATACGCAATAAAGATAGCAATCAATAAGTTACCCAACGGAAGCATTAAATTAGAAACTAAAAAGTCGGTTGCATCAAAAATTGTTTTCCCAAAGATTGATACGTCCGCTAATGTACTTGATGAAAGCGCTGCAGGAATCGCCGCAATAAAGACTACTACACCTAGTAGCATTGTCAACGCAGAACGAGACATACGCCCTTTCTCAATAAATGCCGCTACGATAATTTCATATAAACTGAAGGAAGAAGTTAGCGTTGCAAATAAAAATAATAATAAAAACATCGCTAAGAATATTTCTCCAAATGGCATTTGACTAAATGCTGTTGGCAGAACCGTAAATAATAAGCCTGGTCCAGATGCCGGTTCTAAATCAAAAGCAAATACAACAGGGAAAATGGCTAATCCTGCTAAAAACGATACAAGCACAGTGAGAAGAACAACAGAGCCCGCAGAATTCGGTAAGCTTACATCCTTCTTTAAATATGAGCTGTATGTCACAAGACAAGAAAATCCTACCGCTAAGCCAAAGAAGGACTGCCCTAACGCTTCTAATATAGCCTTACCAGTTATATTAGAAAAGTCAGGCCACAAGAAGAATTTAACCCCCTCCATTGCTCCATCTAATGTTAAAGCCCGCACAACAAGCACAATAAACATAATAAATAATAAAGGCATCATCCACTTATTGGCCTTCTCTATACCATTTTGCACACCAAGTGAAATGACTAGTACATTTACTAGCGTAAACAATCCTAAACCTACTAATGTAATCCACGGTGTCCCTACAATTTTTCCAAATAGCTCACTAGGGTCATTGGCAGGATCAATAACAGCCCCAGTCACACCAAGGCCACTATATATAAAAATCCAACCTCCTACAACACTGTAAAAAGTTAATAATAAAAAACAACCGAGCACACCCATACGACCAACCCAAGCCCAGCCTGTTTTCGTCGGTGCAATTTTTTTATATGCAGTCACAGCCTCAGACTGAGTACCACGACCTAAAATATATTCTGATAATAACATCGGTAAACCAATCAACAATGTAAATAGAACAAAAATTAGGAAGAACGCTCCTCCACCACTTTGTCCAGTAACATACGGCAGCTTCCATATTGCCCCTAGCCCGATTGCAGCTCCTGCCGATGCTAAAATAAAGCCTAGTTTACTAGACCACTGACTCTTTTTTTCACTCATCTCTTCAAACTCCTCTAACTCTCTAAACTCTTCTTTATTTTACATGAAAATACTATACTCGACTAGATTAATTCTATATATTACTTTTACGCAATATTATCCAACACTTCAATCATTCTATTCATTCTACACAAAAAACCTCGAGCGATTAACAGCTCGAGGTCTCATCTAAATTATTTTGTTATATACATAGAACGCTGATGATGAATCCATTTACGTATTGTTGTGAATAGTAATGCCATGATGATAGTAATTAAAATACCTTTCACAATGTTAAATGGCAAAATACCAGCTACGATCGTATTGAAGAAGGATCTTTATATACATATCCCCTAAGTCGTTTAGACACTTTTTTAAGATCAGGTTTTTTTACCGAACTACCTTTAACTGTATTATAATCTTCAATCTGAAGTAGACCTTCATTGTCTAAGTTATAAACAAATAATTCTGTATTTCTAACATTTTTTAATGCGTTAAGAATAGGTGTAGGAAGAAAATCCACCGTATCACCTGCCTCAGCTATAGCCTGGAAATCACCTTTTTGATAACCATTTGATATTGCCGTAAAAATAGCGGTTCTCTCTGCACAGTTAGTTGCACCTAGAGAAACATTTTCTACGTTTACTCCATTAATTACAGCTCCATCTTTTAGTAATAATGCTACTCCAACTGGAAATTTGGAATAGGGTACGTATGCTTTCGCTTTCATCTTACGTGCACTTTCCATTAATAACTCTTTGTTCATAATATCCACCCTTTTTTCTACGAATGAACTTTTTAAAGTTCCCTTAACGTCAACATTTTGTTGACAGGACTATTAATACTATATGTGAAATAGATATCTGTCAGTATAATAGATGTAACAAAAGATTCTATTAAAAATAAACATATGCTAAAGTATCTTTAAAAGTGAAGATGCCTCGATGAGATAAACATCGAGGCATTTTTAGGGTTAAATATGTGAAAGGCTGTTTGAAGGTCAAAATTATTCAGTAGTTAACTTTTTATTACTTCTTAGGCTGTAAATCCTCAATTGAGTCAATGTCCATATATGCAGGAACTACAAATCCATTTTTTGTACCTTTTAAGTTCTCACCTAAATCAACTAAGTCATCCTTATATTTTTCATAAAAAGAGCTATGTGTTGTTGGTAACCAAGCAGCTACTGTTGCATCAGCTACGCCTGTAGCGATAGCTTGAAACATAATTGCAGGATCTACAGGTGTGATTGTGACAGTGTATCCGAGTTCTTCAAATACAGCCTGTAATACACTACTCGAAGCTCTTTCTGAATCCCAAGGTGTTGAAGCTAATTCAATTTCTTTTCCGCTTACTTTTTTCGTATCTTTTGTCCACTCACTTACTTTGTCTTGGTTTTCTTCTATCCATTTGTCTGCTGCATCTTCAAATGAACTCGTTTGTGCTTCAAACATTACAGCTTCCATATCCTCTGGTTCCCAATAAAATCTATCCAAAATTGTATACGCATCCGGTAAGTCTTTTTCCAAGCCCTTACGCGCAAGTGTATTGATATTTTCCGATCCACCTAATGTCCCTTGAGGATCTTCTAAAAATTTCAAATCATAAGATGAAAACATCCAATGTGGTGTCCATCCGGTAATAATAATTGGATCTTCATTTCGAATAGCCTGCTCTAATGAACCTAACATCCCAGGTGTAGAACTTTGTTCAAGCTCCCAGCCTTTTAAGTTTTCATATTTCTCTATAGTATTTTCCGCCAGACCAGTCAACCCAGCTCCTGGTTCAATTCCTATAATCTTATAGTCCACTTGCTCCCCTATGCTTGGCGTAGTTCCTGTTGAATTGCCATTGTCTTTTTTGCTATCTCCATCTCCACAGCCTGTTAAAAGTAACGAAATAGCTAACCCTAAAGTGAGTCCTACAGATTTCAATTTCATCTTTTTTCATCCCCCTAGTTTGAAAACTTAGAGTTTTAGAGACTTCCTAAGAAACTCTTTATTAAAAATTTTTTACTCCGCTACCAAAAGTAACAACTTGATTTTAACAACAGGTTGTTACTTTTGTCAAACCACTCAATCTTTTAAATACCCATTTTTGCACGTTTACTAACATAATTCTTCACAAAAAAAAAGCCTTTGAACGGCTCTCAGTTCTTTATTTTAAAAAAATAAAAATAGCCTATCCATAAGGTTATTTTTCCGTGAGATATTTCCATAATTTGTTTAATAAATAGAATGAATATATTAAAATGAAGGTAAAAGATGATATTGTTTACTAATTCCTAATAAAACGTAATTATTGGTTGGGGGATAAAAAATTGAACAGAAATTCAATAGCAAATATATTCTTTTTTACAGGAAGCATTTTGCTCATATTAAAATTACCATTTGTAATGGGGTATTTAAACGAGGTTCGAGTAAACTACGATACATATGTTCCCTTATATAAGTAGATGTATTTTTTAGGAGCACTAGATTAAACAGTAGGAGGTATAACTAAAATTAGTTTTTAAATATTATTCGAAAAGATTTACATTTTTAAATTACAATGTGTGATGTATCCTGCGTAGCCGTAGCTACTCAGACCTTCCTCCCCTAGCCGTTTATGGTCGCTAACACCATTCAGACACCCAAGCAAACAAGGAAGCTTGTAGTGGTGTCCTATACCTTTGTGTGCGATGGGAAGGTAGTAACCTGTCAAGTTTAGATTCAATTGGTGTTACTAGGTTTCCACCAACGAGCCAACATGACCTCATGCTACCTAAAAAAGACAATAGAAAACTATAACTTTGCATTTCCACTTTTTTTGAAGTAGAATGAAGGCATGTTAACCGCTCATATTTAGTTGTATTGGTGTACCGCTAAATGCGTTGGAGGGTAGCATTGCGAGTGCTAACCCTCTATTTTATTGCTTATTTCTCTAATTCCTCAAAATATTGAAGCATGGCTTGTACATCTTCTTTTCTCAATGTCATTCGGCTTATATTAAATTGCCTACCATTGTGTAGCAAAGTATTTTCCTCAAAGGATACTGAATTAAATTCAGGATTGCATTGTGTTGTAATTTGACGCATACCATTTAAAGTTTCATGGATAATTGTTTTCATATGGTTTATCCTTCCTAAATGTCTAAATTATTTAATGGATTGTATTTGTCATTCTGTTCTTTTAAAGCCGATCCCCACAGTGCAAGATACTTGTGTCTGAGAATCTTTTGTAGCGTGAATACATCTCCTCCATTAACTAAAAATCGATGAGCAAACGTATGAGCCGACAATCTAACATCTTTAAAGTTCATAGCTATTTGCAGACGTTTAAACACGCTTTTAGTTGAGTCATAAGCCATTTGCGAGCCATCCCTGTTAACAAAGACGTATTCTGGCAATTCTTTAAAGTAGCGAGTACAAAAAGCCTTTAACTCGTTTAACTCATCAATAACCTTGTCTGTTAATGGCATTGTTTCCTGCTTTCTATTTTTCCCAAATATATATAACTGAAAATGTTGTTCATCAATATCTGACCACTTAATCCCTCTTAATTCTCCAATTCTAATGCCAGTACCGAGCAATAAGATAATAATAGTGTGATTTCTGTATGCCGTGTATTCATGATCCTTTCTTCTCAACCTTCTGTAATAGGAAAGCATTTGTCGAATATGCGAATCCGTGAATACTTCAATACGATAGTCAGTTTCTTGACGTTTTACTTTTTTACATGGATTAGATTTAATATACTCGTTATCCAATAAGTGGTTGAAAAAGGTATTGAGATTTTTTAGCTTAACATTAATCGTAGTTGGATTATTCCCTCGTTCATTTTTACAATATAATAAGTAACTTTTAATATGGGCATGTGTGACATCTGAAGCATCTAATACCTCGTTTTCAGTCGACCAGCGTTTGAATTCACGGAAAAATATTCTATATACATCTAATGTACTTTTGCTTAAATTCTGAAACTCTTTTTCCTCTAAAAAATCTGCAATCGCAAATTTAAGCAACAAAAAAAAAACACCTCCTAGACTTTAACAGTCCAATAAGGTGTCATTACTTGAACACTATCCTAAATCATACTTTTTTTCACGAAATTAACTCATATACATAGAACGCTGATGATCAATCCATTTACGCATTGTTGTAAATAGCAATGCCATGATGATAGTAATTAAAATACCTTTCACAATGTTAAATGGCAAAATACCAGCTACGATCATTTTATATAGTGAATCACCTACAACAGGCTCCATACCTAAAAAGTAAGTGTACATAGGTAAAAATACTGCATAGTTTAGAATGCTCATTCCTACTGCCATTACAATTGTTCCAGCAGCTAAACCTCCGATAAGGCCTTTAACTGTTTTAAAGCGATTAAAAACAAAGCTCACTGGTAGAATAAATAAAATACCTGTTACAAAGTTCGCGATATGTCCTACCGGTACTCCCGTTGGCGTGCCTGAGAAAACCCAGTCCAACACATTTTTAAATAATTCTACTAAAATACCGGCTACAGGTCCCATAGTGATTGCCGCTAGTAATGCTGGCATATCACTGAAGTCCACTTCCAAAAACGCTGGAAATGGCGGAATTGGGAAATTAAAAAGCATTAATAAAAACGAAATACTGCTCAGCATACCAATCGTAATATACGATTGAAGTTTAACATTTTTCTTCATAGAAAACTCTCTCCTCTTTGCTGATTCAATCTCGCAAGAAGAAAGGTTACGACCTCATCAATTATTATTATGAAAAAACCCTTATGCAAAAAGAGCATAAGGGAGAATAGGCATAATTAAAGAACGCCACTAATTAACTACTTTCGAGCTACCGCTGTGTAAATCCACAACGAAAAAACGCTCGTACATAGCTAAATTCATAACAATGAATGACGATCGTACCTCCATCTTCTCCCATCCAGACTTTAACTGTCGGCCTTGGAATTGCACCAAGTCAGCCATGCAAAAAAAATTATTTGCACAGGTCGCGGGCTGAAGAGTTTTTAGTAAATCATTCGAGCTAATGAAAAACATTAGCGATTTACAACTCTATTACCGCCGGTCGGGATTTTCACCCTGCCCCGAAGATGAATCAATATTTTTTTATTTCATAGCCTTACTATAATGAATTATGAAGGAAAAGTAAATAGCTTTGCTTAAAAAATTCCGATTAAACTTGTATGTTTTGCAGATACTCGCTAATAGCTCAGAACGCCACGTCCAGTGGTAACGACTGAGTGACCAACATTGAGGTGGGAGACTTCTGTACTTGACGCTTCGCTTTCGCTACAAAAAACATTTGCTGAAAGATGTTAAACTAACAAGAGCATTCACGCACATATAGCGGCGAGAATGCTCCGAAAAATTCACTTATAAAATTACATGATTTATTTGTTGTTATGCTATTTATGGCATATATCGTTTATTGGCTCCTACAGGCTTTGGCAAGAAATTTTTCAAATCAAATCCTTCCCAACTCTCCTGTACAACATTGTCTAGACGTACTTGTTGATCAAAGCTTGCAGCAGTAAGCATCATTGCTTCAATTAATTGGGTTGCTCGAACCACTTCCATTGTCGTTAAATCAAGCGGCTCGTTAAATGTAACAATAACGCCTTCTGCTACCTCTTTCACAGTGTATGTTATATTTTCCGGAATGACTGGAACGTATGCATCATCATTTTTAGTTCTCATATCGGTAAGAGCTTCTGTTACAGTGGAAAAGGTTTTACGAGAATCGGGTGATAAATATTCAACTCCATTTTCATCTTTATATAAATAATAATTAAAATGATTTGAACTTGTTAGTGCCATAGACTTTCTTGTCTCTTCTTCTTCGGAAAGCTCGTTTGCTGTACCATCAGGATTTTTGAATTCAATAGCTTTATACTCTGAGTCTGAGAAAGTATCCTGTAATGTCCCTAAATATTCTCCAGCATCTTTCGAAGCGACATCATATTCATTTTTCTTCGGCAATACATGAACCAGTTGATCGCCCTTCTCCTTCAATTCTCCTTTATATGGATGATAATTAGTAAAACCATTTGCTTCCTCATCAATTTGCGGCGCATACTGTTCGTACATTTGTAATGTTGTAGGCTTTTTCTTTCCAAAATCAGTAGCCACTCGTTCATTTGGAATAACATACGTCATCGGTACGCTTTCCTTATCACGATTTGCCAAACCAATATGGAATGCTACAGCATCAGTTAAATCATCTTCATAAACAGATGATCGTAGAGACATAATCCGTGAATGTTCTGATACTATGTTAGACTCCATAATACGATCATGGATAGAGCTATTGGCTGCACGATTATCCTGCATTGTTGAATATTGAGAAGTTTCAGGAGCATTAGCCTGATCCATTTTTGCATCATTATTATTCATGAACATAGAGCCTGTAAGTACTGTTAAAGCGAAGACAGCTGCAACACTCATAAAAATTGGCCATTTACGACCTTCCTTCTTTATTGTCGCTATCTCGGTACCTTCTTGTTGCCTATGTTGTTCTTGCGATGTTATTTCATCATCAATTGGTTGTTGTATAGCCTGAAGTTGGACATGATCCTGCAAGCGAGCATCTGCCAATAATCGATTTAATATTTCTTCTTTCGAACGGCGGTCAGAAAGCTTAGGGGCATTATTCAATATATGTTCCAGTTGGTCATCATCGAATTGATTATGTGTCATTGCCGTTTCGCCTCCTGTTCTCTAACCTGTTGTAGCTGTTGCCTTAAAAATTTAATGGCACGATGCTGTGTAGTTTTTACCTTCGCTTCTGTCCAATCTAATATTTGTGCTGTTTCTGCAATCGATAAATCTTGAAAGTAACGCATAATAATGACCATTTTTTGGTCACCTGTACAGTGTTCAAGTGCTGATTGAACCTGCATAAATTCATCACTTGCCTGCAGCACGTCTTCGGGTAATGGTGTGGTTGAATGTAGCTGTTCCGTTTCCCAATCAAAAAAATCAAGTGAATGTTTTTGGCGTACAGCCTGCTTTCTAAAATGATCAATAGCGACATTTTTAGCAATAGCAAAAAGCCATGTCTTTTCGCTGCTATTGCCTGCGAACTTATCATATGAGCGCAATACGCGAACATAAACCTCATGCGCTAAATCCTCAGCAAGTGTACGGTTTTTTACTAAATAAATAAGAAACTGGAACACGTCTTGATGATATGCATCGTATAATCGATGGAACACGGAGTCATTCAAAGCACTCCACCCCCGTTCTATTTATATTTGTCGTCTTAATGTTCATAGAAGTTACATCCAATTAACACCACTTTTTAACTTCTTTCAGCAAGGTTGTTGGCAGCGAAAGCAAAGCGGCAGCTACAAGTGTTTATGTAGCGACAGCGAAGCGACAGCTACAAATGTTTTTTGTACCGAAAGCGAAGCGGCAGGTACAAATGTTTTTTGTACCGAAAGCGAAGCGGCAGGTACAGATGTTTTATGTAACGTAAGTGAAACGGCAAGTACAGAAATCTCCCACCTCTATAGATGGTGAGAAGAATCCGTATTTAAGCTACTTTTCAGTGGGTGTCACGAAATCGGCTTTGTGCAAGTACAAAGCCGATTTCGGACACATTGTTTATCTGCGTGAAAGCGTAGCGACAGCAACAAATGTTTTCTGTGCGAAAGCGCAGCGACAGCAACAAATGTTTTCTGTGCGAAAGCGCAGCGACAGCAACAAATGTTTTCTGT
>NZ_JBHZDH010000021.1:0-1637 GCF_042755925.1 Lysinibacillus sp. NPDC059133
TTTGCGCGAAAGCGAAGCGGCAGCAAAAGGGTTTCATTCTGTGCGAAAGCGTAGTGCAACGAAGCGACAGCAACAGCACCGATGTTGGTCACGAAGGCGTTATCACAGGATGTGATGCTTTTAGCCTTCGTTCCTCTATCGCTGATCCCCGAGGAGTCGCCCAGTCTCCACTTCAATCAACTTATTCTCAAGGAGTATCTTTTAACAAATGTCATCCTAACTTTAGTGATGAAACAATAAAATGTAAGGTGAAACGAGTAAGTTTAAAAGATTCTTTTTGTTTGACTTTGAATTCCTTTATTCTGTAGGAAGAAAATTATTGTCAATAAGAAGAAACTTCGACAAAGAAAAAGTATTGGGTATCATAATGCCATTTCCTTCATACTATGTTATAAATCAAGCCCTGAATGGAGGGAAGGCTATCAACATTTTAGATAAAGTGAAAAGCTATCGCGAAGAAGAAAATCGGCTAAAGTGGGAAGGTACATTTGCAGATTACTTAAACATCATCAAGGAAAGACCTGAAGTTGCTCAAACAGCCCATTCACGCGTCTACAATATGGTAAAAAATGCTGGTGTAGAGGAACGCGATGGGCAAAAAATGTATGAATTTTTTGGGCAAGAAATTTTTGGGCTTGAAACAGCAATTGAAAGACTGGTGGAGGAATATTTCCATCCAGCAGCACGAAGATTGGATGTTAGAAAACGTATTTTGTTATTAATGGGACCAGTAAGTGGTGGTAAATCAACAATAGTGACCTTGTTGAAGCGCGGACTTGAGCAATTTTCGCGAACAGATGAAGGCGCAGTTTTCGCAATTAAAGGATGTCCAATGCATGAAGATCCTCTACATTTAATTCCACATCATTTGCGTAATGAATTTTACGAGGAGTATGGTATACGAATTGAAGGAAGTTTATCGCCTTTAAATACGATGCGTCTTGAAAAAGAGTACGATGGACGCATTGAAAATGTGATGATTGAACGTATTACTTTTTCTGAAGACAAACGTGTGGGCATAGGTACATTTACGCCATCAGATCCAAAATCGCAAGATATTGCTGATTTAACAGGTAGTATCGATTTTTCAACAATTGGAGAATTTGGTTCAGAATCTGACCCTCGCGCTTATCGTTTTGACGGTGAGCTAAATAAGGCAAACAGAGGTATGATGGAATTCCAAGAAATGTTAAAGCTTGATGAAAAATTCTTGTGGAATTTATTGTCTTTAACGCAGGAAGGTAATTTTAAAGCAGGTCGATTTGCATTAATTAGTGCAGATGAGTTAATTGTTGCGCATACAAACGAAACGGAGTATCGCTCATTTATTTCAAATAAAAAGAATGAAGCATTACATTCACGTATTATTGTGATGCCGATTCCGTATAACTTAAGAGTTAGTCAGGAAGAATTGATTTACGAAAAAATGATTAAAGAAAGCGATATGTCACATGTTCATATTGCGCCACATGCATTAAAGGCCGCAGCAATCTTTTCGGTTCTAACAAGACTGGAAGTACCGAAAAAACAAGGTGTGGATCTTATTAAAAAAATGCGACTGTACGACGGAGAAAATGTGGAGGGATTTAATTCCGTTGACTTAGAGGAGCTGAAAAAAGAGTTTCCTAATGAAGGCA
>NZ_JBHZDH010000021.1:1735-32036 GCF_042755925.1 Lysinibacillus sp. NPDC059133
TTTATTAAAAAAATGCGACTGTACGACGGAGAAAATGTGGAGGGATTTAATTCCGTTGACTTAGAGGAGCTGAAAAAAGAGTTTCCTAATGAAGGCATGAACGGTATTGATCCACGGTATATTATTAATCGTATTTCTTCTGCTATTATCCGAAAAGAGGTACCATCTATTAATGCGTTAGATGTTCTGCGTGCACTAAAGGATGGGCTTGACCAGCATGCTTCAATTTCTCAGGAAGATCGAGAAAAATATATGAACTATATTGCAGTTGCTCGAAGAGAATATGATGATATTGCCAAGAATGAAGTGCAAAAAGCTTTCGTGTATTCGTATGAAGAGTCTGCAAAAACATTGATGAATAATTATCTTGATAATGTAGAAGCGTTTTGTAATAAAAACAAAATTTTCGATCCATTGACTGGTGAGGAAATGAATCCAGATGAAAAATTAATGCGCTCTATTGAGGAGCAAATTGGCATTTCGGAAAATGCGAAAAAAGCATTCCGTGAGGAGATACTCATTCGTATTTCTGCTTATGCTCGAAAAGGTAAGCGTTTTGACTATAATTCTCATGAAAGATTACGAGAAGCCATACAGAAGAAACTTTTTGCGGATCTTAAGGATGTCGTGAAGATTACAACATCTTCAAAAATGCCGGATGAATCACAGCTGAAGAAGATTAATGAGGTTGTAGCGAGACTTGTTGATGAACATGGCTATAATCCAACATCTGCTAATGAATTATTGCAGTATGTAGGTAGTCTGTTAAATCGATAAAAACTATAAGACTATTGATAGGAGTGAATAGGAGTGTCCATTTTAGGGCACTCCTTTTATCTTCATTCAGTGGGTGTCCAAACACTCGCCACGTCCTGTGGCAATTTATCTGTGCGACAGCAACAACAAGGCTTTAACTGTGAAAGCGAAGCGACAGCAACAACAAGGTTTTATCTGTGCGAAAGCGAAGCGACAGCAATATGCCAAGGCGAAATTGATCTTCATTCACTTATTTTTGCCATAGGTGAAGTAACCACGAAGTGTAATTGATTTCTCTAAAAAAGTTCAAGAAAGCGAATCACTAGCATAGTATAGAAAAAGCGAATTTGATAGATGGGTGAGGATAAAAATGACTGAAAACGATAATAAACGTTTTGCCATTTCTCAGGAAAATTGGTCCCTCCATCGTAAAGGGCACCAGGACCAGCAACGGCATATGGAAAAAGTAAAAGATGCTATTAAGAATAATTTACCCGATTTAGTAAGTGAAGAAAGTATTGTCATGTCCAATGGTCGCGAGGTTATAAAAATCCCTATACGTTCACTTGATGAATATAAAATTCGATATAACTATGATAACTCCAAGCATGTTGGGCAGGGGCAAGGAGACAGTAATGTAGGTGATGTGGTTGCGCGTGATGCTAGTAAAGGCAATCAGGCTAATGGTAAAGGAAAAGAAGCTGGTGACAAGCCAGGCCATGATTATTATGAAGCTGAAGTAAGCATTGAAGAGGTTCAAAATGTGTTATTTAACGAGCTTGAGCTACCAAACCTGCAGCAGAAAGAAAAAGCGGATATTAAAACGGAAAAAATTGAGTTTAACGATATTCGGAAAAAAGGTTTAATGGGAAATGTCGATAAAAAGCGCACCATTCTTAATGCGTTAAAGCGTAATGCGATGAAAGGAAAACCAGAAATTACGCCGATTCATAATGATGATCTGCGTTTTAAAACGTGGGATGAAGTGGAAAAACCTGAATCGAAGGCAGTGGTTCTTGCCATGATGGATACAAGTGGCTCGATGGGCTCCTTCGAAAAATATTGCGCTAGGAGCTTCTTCTTTTGGATGACAAAATTTTTGCGCTCCAAGTATGAAACCGTGGAAATTGAGTTTATTGCGCATCATACAGAGGCAAAAGTAGTGACAGAGGAAGAATTTTTCACGAAGGGAGAAAGTGGTGGAACGATTTGTTCATCTGCCTATATAAAGGCATTGGAACTAATTCGGGAAAAGTATAATCCTTCTCGCTACAATATTTATCCAGTACATTTTTCAGATGGTGAAAATATATCAATGGATAATGAAAAGTGCTTGAAGCTAGTAGGGGAGTTAATGGAAGTATCGAGCATGTTTGGATATGGAGAAGTCAATCAGCATAACCGCTTTTCTACACTTATGTACACATATAAAAAAGTAGATGATCCTAAGTTTAGATATCATATTTTGAGAAAAAAAGGCGATGTGTACGATGCCTTAAAGAGCTTTTTCAAAAAAAGTGAAACTTAAACCATGTTCAAAGGAGGGGACTTAAAAAGTGGAGATGAAAGAGCTTGAACGAGCGATTGATGAAATCACAGAAATTGCCTCAAGCTTTGGCTTAGATTATTTTCCAATGCGCTATGAAATTTGTCCGGCAGATATTATTTATACATTTGGCGCATATGGTATGCCTACTCGATTTTCACATTGGAGCTTCGGTAAACAATTCCATAAAATGAAGCTTCAATATGATTTAGGGCTAAGTCAAATCTATGAGCTAGTGATTAACTCAAATCCATGTTATGCATTTTTACTTGATACAAATACGTTAACACAAAATAAATTAATTATTGCGCATGTATTGGCGCACTGTGATTTCTTTAAAAATAATGTACGCTTCTCCAATACTAGAAGAGATATGGTGGAGAGCATGACGGCAACAGCTGAAAGGATAGCTGGTTATGAAAGGGAATATGGAAAGGATGAGGTCGAGCAGTTTTTAGATGCGGTTTTAGCGATTCAGGAGCATATCGATCCATCTCTTTTACGACCAAAATTGGCTTGGAATACGGAGGATGAACTTGAAGAGGAGAATTATCAAGCAAAAACGCCATATGATGATCTATGGCGTTTAGATGATAAGGAAAAAGAGTATAAATCGGTAAGGCGAAAAATAAAGAACTTCCCCCCAAAGCCAGAAAAAGATTTACTGCTATTTTTAGAGGAGCATAGTCGAGAGCTCGAGGACTGGCAGCGAGATGTATTAACGATGATGCGTGAGGAAATGCTTTATTTTTGGCCACAATTAGAGACGAAAATTATGAATGAGGGCTGGGCTTCCTTTTGGCATCAACGTATTATGCGTGAGCTTAAGCTAACATCAGCGGAAACGATCGAATTTGCGAAGTTAAATGCAGGTGTTGTGCAGCCTTCAAAGACATCTATTAATCCTTATTACCTTGGTGTGAAAATATTTGAGGACATTGAAGAGCGTTATAATCATCCAACGGAAGAGATGAGAAAGCTAGGCGTACAACCGAACTCTGGGCGGGAGAAAATGTTTGAGGTTAGAGAGATAGAGTCGGATATATCCTTTATCCGCAATTATTTAACGAAGGATTTAGCAAAGCGAGAGGATCTTTATTTGTTCCAGAAAAAGGGCAATGAATACCGTATTACAGATAAGGATCATGAAATGGTACGTGATCAGCTCATATCGATGCGTGTAAACGGAGGATTCCCATATATCGTCGTTAAAAATGGAGATTACCTTCGCAACGGAGAGCTCTATTTAGTGCATGGCTTTGAGGGAATGGAGCTCGATCCGCACTATTTAGAGAACGTTTTGCCATATATTTATCAGCTATGGGGTCGTCCTGTTCATTTAGAAACCTATGTGGATGGGAAGCCAATGCTTTATTCATATGATGGTACAAAAAATTATAAACGGAATGTGTGAGGCGTGATTCCTTGGTGGGTAACTAAATCAAAAAACTTCTATCTGTTGGTATGAACTATTTTTACAGATAGAAGTTTTTTTGAGTATCAACTAAATCAGGCGTATTGATTAGGAAAATATAGGTTTATTATTGGCTGATAAAAGGATTTTTTTGATATTTTGCTAATGTACGTCCATTTTTACTGATTGTAGCGTAGGGCTACTCGACTCCCGAGGGAAAGCGAGACAGACGAGACCCTGCACGGAGCGCAGCGGCTCGACGCTCGCCCGCAGGAAGCCTTGCTCTGCGCGAAAGCGAAGCGTCAGCGACAATGTTTTCTGTAGCGAAAGCAAAGCGGCAGCTACAAATGTTTTCTGTAGCGAAAGCAAAGCGTCAGCTACAAAGCGAGTAGCCCGTAGCGGAAATCAGGGCCTTCTAATTAATAAGAGTGGATAAAAATGGTTAATAAACACACTTGCAACTAAAATTTTATTATTCGTTTTTATCTTCATCTAACAATGGAGAGGACTCATTTTCATCTTCACTACTTTCACTATGATTCGAAGATGAATGGATATCGCTGTCGATTACTAAGCTGTCCCTTACTTTAATTCCTTGTTGTCCACCAGCTTCATCATTATTGTCACCAGCAATACCGCTTCGGCCATTTCCATCGGCGAATTGGGAGTTTACATTTCTAGTACTGCCGTTTATTGCGTTTTGACCTCCTTGGTTGGCATTAGTACCTACATCTTTATTTATTTGTCCGCCACCTTCAGCCCTTTGTTCAAAATGGATATCAGTATTGCCAATATTAAAAGTTAAATGGATAGTAATATGATTTTTAGATGGATCCTTTGAACGTTCATTATCAGGTTTATAGTCAGACATAGTTTTCACCTCCTTTTTTCAGCATTATTATTAAGTTATTAATTTTTCTCAAGCTTACTTGTTCATGTAGCCCTAAGTTGATAAATAATGTGAGGGGATGGAGACTGAAAAACTGTTCCTTATCGTAAAATTTGTTAAAATGAATAGGATTTGAATATATGAAGAACTGGAACGGTGAATCGACGTTGAGAACATTTAAAAAGGTTTATATAGAAATAACGAGCGTCTGTAATTTAGCATGTAGTTTTTGTCCTCCAACTGCTCGTGCAAAGGGACTTATTAAAGTAGAACAATTTAATAAAATATTGGACGAAATACGTCCTCATACGAAATATATTTATTTACATGTAAAAGGAGAGCCACTTTTACACCCTCGTATTGATCAGTTGCTTGACGCAGCACATGAGAAAGGTTTTAAAGTTAATATTACAACGAACGGTACACTGATTAAAAAGAATCGTGAAAAGATATTAGGGAAACCAGCCTTACGCCAAATCAATTTTTCATTGCATAGTTTCGACGGTCATGAGGGATCGGAAAATCGTGAGAAATACTTAGGGGATATATTAGACTTTGTGCGTGATTCAAAAGATTATAATACGATTATTTCATATCGTTTATGGAATTTACAAAGGGATCAAGTATCGGATATTGCGGCACGAAGAAATCGTGAAACGCTCGAAATTCTAGAAAATGAATATAATCTTGATTATCGCATCGAAGAAAAAGTGCAACCAGGTAAAGGTGTAAAGATTGCTAATAATATTTATATAAATCAGGATCATGAATTCAAGTGGCCAAGTTTACTGGAGCCTGAGGATGAAGGAAAAGGCTTTTGCCATGCACTTCGAAGTCAAGCCGCTATTTTAGTGGATGGTACAGTAGTGCCGTGCTGTCTTGATGGTGAGGGCGTCATTAATTTGGGGAATGTGAACGAGAAATCCTTCACAGACATTGTTCAAGGTGAACGTGCAAATAATATTGTCGACGGATTTTCACGTAGGGAAGCAGTCGAAGAGCTATGTAGAAAATGTGGCTATCGTCAAAAGTTTGGGATGTAATAATCAGATCCATTTGGTTGTAGACTAAATGGATTTTTTTATATGGGGAATTTCCCCATATTAGAGAATGGGTGATTCCTCATCAAAAAATGGGGGCAATTGTTCAGACATCTGCGTTGATTGACAAGCAAAGGTGAGCGAAGCGGCTCATCGAATGCTCTACACATTAAGCCGTGTATCCAGAACTTTCTTGTTAAAAATAGCTCCAACGTTATTGACCATTGGAGCTATTTTTCTTTGATTGTGAATCTATAGTATTTAAAAAATCCTTCGTAATGCGTACTACGTATTTCACCTCGTCTAAATTGCGCTCCCTTAATACTGAACGATGTATATCAAGCATAATGTTCTTTTCTTCAATATCAGTAACACCAGATAATTTTTGAAAATTAAAAAGCTCCTCAGGTGCAATATCTAAAGCTTTCATCAGCGTTTCTAAAGTGCTTAATGTAATATTAGATTGCCCGTGTTCAATGTTTGAGATTCGTCCTTTACTAAAACCTAGTTTCCCTGTTTTTTCTGCTACTTCTTCCTGACTAAGCCCCTTGGAAACCCTAATAATACGGAGTTGTTCGCCTACTAGCTTTAAAAAGTCTGACATATGATTCACCTCTATGTAAAAAGCTAGTGAAAAACATTAAAAATGCCTATACCATTATAGTGGTATAATAGATATAATGTTACATTAAAATGGTACAATGATTGGTAGTAAGTTTTTATTGAGAAAAAAGACTTATGAAAAATAGTGTTGATGATTCCAGTAGCTTGTTTTAGGGTATAGCTAATTAAGTTAAGGATTGGAGGATTCAGGCATGGTAAAGCGTTATCGATTGGATGAGGTTGCTATCATAAAAGAGGGGAAAATAGTACCGAGGGAAAAGTATTTTACGAACGTCGGAGTACCCCTAATTACAGCAGAAGATTTAAAAAAGTTAATGCTAAATGGTGATATTGAACAATTACCAAAAGTTAATATTACATTTAAAAAACATTTTGAGTGTGCACCAGTACCAGCTAAAACCATCATTCTTACTAAAGCTAACTTGAAGGACAAACATAAATATATTTATCAATGTGAAACTGAAATATGTATTGCAAACGATATCGTCGCGATTATTCCAAATGAAACAATTATTTTAAGTGATTATTTATTTCACTTTCTTAGATGGTATGAAATGAATAATGAATGGCATCATTTGTACCATATACCGATTGATATTCCGATGATAGATATCCAATACAAAATGGTGCGAATTTTAAATACGATTCAGCTTTTATTAAAAAATAAAGAGCCGTTGCTGACAGTAGTAGAGGGGCTACCACAGCATTTTGATAATTTTTCGCTGCAAATAGAAAATCACTCAAAAAGTTTACATCATGGGTTTCATCAGGCTCAGAATCTATACGATGATATGCTACATAAAATTTTTAAGGGTGAGCTTAAATAAAATTGCACAATCCATAAACAGTTCTTCATCCTCGCTGGAATCAGATAAAATAATTAGTCGGTGTAAAGGTTAAAACCTTTCACACCGACTTTTTTAAATTTCGATAATTATAGGTAAAATCATTGGTTTTCTTTTTGTTTGTGAAAATAGATACTGACCGACAGCCCTTTTGATTTCTCTTTTTAAGACATGTATTTGTTGCTTACTTTCTTCCTGAAGCTCATTTACTGTTTCTTTAACGAGAATATTTACTTTCTTTAAAAGCTCCTCAAAGTCTTTGGCATAAACAAAGCCTCGTGAAATTGTATCTGGTTCTGAAATAAAGGTTCCATCTACTTTATTAAGTGTTATAACGATAACAAGCATGCCGTCTTCAGATAGCTGTTTACGATCTCGTAAAACAATTCCTTCGACTTCCCCGATACCGATACCGTCGACATACGTATCACCGGAAGGAATTTTACGTGTTTGCCTAGCCATTGCATTTTCAATATCAACAACATCCCCGTTTTTCATAATAAACGTATGTCCTCTTTTGACACCAACGGACTCGGCTAACAAACGATGCTGATGTAACATACGGAATTCACCATGAATCGGAATGAAGAATTGGGGCTTCATTAGCGTCAGCATTAGTTTTAAATCTTCCTGGTAGCCATGACCTGAAACGTGCATACCTGTATGACTAGCCGAGCCATAAATAACCTTCGCACCTAGCTGGAACAAATTATCGACGATCCGTGAAACACCCTTCTCATTCCCAGGAATAGGGGATGAAGCTAAAATCACTGTATCATCAGGTAAAATTTTTACTTCTCGATGATTTCCACTTGCTAAACGAGAGAGTGCAGCTAATGGCTCACCCTGACTACCCGTACATAGTACAACAACTTCTTCAGGTGGGAGATATTTCACCTCACGTGCATCAATTAACAGATCCTCTGGAACGGTTAAATAGCCTCGCTCAAGCGCAACATCTACAACATTCACCATACTCCGCCCAAGTAATGCAAGCTTTCTATTTGTAGTAATCGTTGCATCTACAATTTGCTGTATGCGATTAACATTAGAAGCGAAAGTAGAGATAACGATTTTACGCTCGGCATGTAAAAATGCATCTTCAATATGATTACCGACAAGCTTCTCTGAAGGCGTTAACCCAGGTCTTTCGGCATTCGTACTTTCAGAGATCAGTACTAGTACGCCATCTGATCCTATATCAGCCATCTTATGAATATCAGCAAACTGATTATTAACAGGCGTTAAATCAAATTTAAAATCACCAGTGTGTACTACATTTCCTTCAGGTGTATTCATAACGATGCCTAGGCAATCAGGTATACTATGGTTTGTTCTAAAGAAACTAACATCAACTTGACCGAAATTTAAAGATGAATCGGAATGAATTTCTATTAATTCTGTCTCTCTTAAAAGCTTATGTTCTTTCAGCTTTAGCTGGATTAACCCAAGAGTAAAACGTGTCGCATAAATAGGGACATTTATTTTTTTTAGCAAATAAGGGATACCGCCAATATGATCCTCATGACCATGTGTCACAATTAATGCTTTGATTTTCCCTCTATTTTCCAATAGGTACGTAATATCAGGGATAATTAAATCGATACCTAATAAGCTTTCGTCTGGAAATTTAGCGCCACAGTCAATAATTAAAATATCATTCCCATACTGTACTACATACATATTTTTGCCAATCTCATTAATACCACCTAAGGCGAAAATCGATAATGTATTGTCTTTTGTGGACAAGTATATCCCCTCCTAATTTTTCAGGTACTCTGGATGTGATTGAATTTGTTTCGTTACTTCAGCATTATGTAGTATAGCTTTAAGCGTTTCATCCTATACGAAAAGACCATTTGAGATTAAGTACTAATATTAGGTTTTCAAGAAGAATAGAATAGAGGAACGTAGAGAATAAAGGGGATGTGACTGGTTGTCGAATTACTTACAGCATGCGATGTTTGAACATAGGTTTTGGCTAAGGATCTTAAAAGATCATTCTCAATTTATTCATGATTCATTGTATCCATCGGAAACAGAGGATATTAAAAGAGCAAATTCATTTATTCATCAATTTTCTCAGCTTCTTGCCTATGTTAATTCAATCGATGCCAATAATGCGGTTTCCTTTTCACTTACTGTCGATGAAGCTGTAGAACAACTAAAGCAATTTAAATTTTTTATCCTTCGAAAGCAATTAACGGGAAATATTAATATTCATTTATCACCTTCCTTTATTAATCACATGGTGAATGAACTGGAGGAGTATCAAAATGTACTTAATTATCTGAAGAAGGGAGAAGTCCCACCAATCTTTCATGAGCTACATCATCACTTACTCTGGCTGTTAGATGCTTCAGGACATGCAGGTATCATTCACGACGATTTGGATGGCGTAGAAAGGAGATTGAGACAAAAAAGTACTACCTTTGCCCAACATTTTGAACAATTTTATTTAAAAGCAGTGGAGCTTACAGGATATTTACGTTCAAATATAGACTCTTTCCCTGCATTAACTCGCTTTAATCAAGATGTAGATATAGAAATGAAATTATTCAAAACTTTTTTACGCGAGTTAGAGGAAATGGAGTTAAGTGCAGAAGTTTTAGGAACGTTTACAGCTCTAATGGCGGATCATATGCTAAGAGAGGAGCAATACTATTTATCGAAGCTTGCACAATCTAAAGGTGAAGGTTAATTTGCACCTGAAGGAAGTGATGGCAATCTGAGGTTTGATATCAGGTTGCCTTTTTTATTCCGATAAATCAGCATAATATACCGATAAAATTGGAAAACATTCCGATAAATCTACATAATGTTCCGATAAAACTAAAAAACATTCCGATAAAATTTTAGGAATGTTTTTAGTCTGGAGGCTATTTTAGGGATGAATAAAAACGCCAGTGCCGATTGGGACAATGCTTGCGAGCTCTTCGACATCCTTATTATGCATGCGGATACAGCCACGTGAAACGGCGTGACCGATAGAGCTAGGATTATTAGTTCCGTGAATACCGTAATGTTCTTTAGATAAACTCATCCACATTGTCCCAAACGGACCACCAGGATTTGGATCCTTATTAATGATTATAAAATGGCCAGTAGGTGTATCATGTAACATCCTACCGACTGCTATTGGGTATTGCTTCTGAAGAACATTATCTTTATATAACCGTAGCCATCGATTTTCAATAGAAATATCTATTCTATAAGGGATAGTATTTGGATTAGGAAATCCAGGTATAACAATTTGTTGTCCTATATAAAGTACATTCGGATCTAACCCTGGATTAGCAGCAATTATGGACGATAACGGTGTACGATAATTTCTAGCTATTTGGGACAAGGTTTCGCCTACGCTAACTGTATGGATCAAATTCATCACCTCCTATAAAGTGGTTGCTTTAATACAGGTTATGCCGAAGCTACCTTTAATATTTTTAAGAGAATAGCAACTGCAGTTAGTTGGATAGGATAAGTAGTAAACAACCATATCCAGTAATCGAGGAGTTATTATGAAAGAATTTAAAATTACTTATTTCTTTGATGAAATGCATTATATACGGAGATTTATCCATATAGAATCACAGGAAAAAGCAGAGGCATTAGTTCGAAGCGAACGAGATCAATATATATCCTTTACAGATAGTAGAGGGATGTATCATGAGCTGCATACAAGAAATGTTCGGGTCATTCAAATATCTGAATATCATCGCATCGATAAAAGTTCGAAAACGAAAGGTACATGATTTGTCCAACATTGCACATGCTATAGGTAAAGGAGTGAGCAATGATGGACATAGAAAACATACCACATGAGAAAAAGATATTTATGAACTTAGCAAGTAAGAATAAACCAGACATGGTTGAATCAGATACTATAAGTCTTTTCGATTTACACGAAGACATGCAAACGGTTGATGCTATACCGGTTAAGGAGCTCAATAAAAAAGTAGAACGAGAAGGCGATGAATTGATCGAATTACAGCCTGATGAATTATAGAAGGTAGGGATTTTCATGACTGATCATAACGAAGCGCAGTTTACTTCTGCTGGAACGAATATTAATGAAGTAAAAAGACAAAATGCGGAAAGTGGTTTATCTTACAATGAAGTGAAAAAACTGTTAGCCCAAAGAGGAGGGGGTGGAACGGGAATATATAGTGATACAGATGTTGAAGAAGTAAAACAAGAGATTCGTGGGGAAAAGCAATAAGTTAGCTTGGGAGGAGTACGAAATGAAGTACTCCTCCATTTTTTATTCCGTAAAGCCCGATTGGGATGAAAAAATCACTGATTAAAGTTTCACTTTATTTTACAATGTAAAGTAAATGAAAGGTGGTGTACGAATGAAGGAAAAACGTTGTCCGTTATGTGGGCAAGAAAATCATTGTGGGATAGTAAAGGGGCAAAAGGATTGCTGGTGTATGACAGAGAGTTTTCCTAAAGAAATTCTTGAAGCGGTACCTAAAGAGCAATGTATTTGTCAAAAATGCTTGGATACATATCAAAAAGATTAATCGTTTATTTTAGGCTTTAAAAATACTGAATAGCTGTTACGAAACAATCAAGATATTTGGTACAATTGTCTACCGCACAACAACCTATCGGACATATATTACTCTGAAAGGAGTGTGTCTAATGACTAAAACCATTGTACTTAGTAATGTAACAAAGGCATATTTAGAGGATTACCAAAGGATCCTCGATAAAATGATGCAGGGCATGACGTATGTGACAATAACATGTAGTATTTCAGAAAATTTTATTAAGCAAATCTTACCGCATCAATTAGCTGCTATTAAAATGTCGGAAAATGTTTTGCGATACACCACTAATATACTTGTGCAAAATCTCGCATTAGAAATAATAGCAACAAGTACGGAGACTGTTGAATGCCTTGAAGCGATACAAAATAGATGCTGTATCGTACAAAATTCGGAATGTGAATTGTACGAATATATGTGTGCGTATAAAGAAATTACCGGGGCTATGTTCCAAGCAATGAGTTTACCACCAGTTTCTAATAATATTAATATAAACTTTCTTCGCGAAATGATTGTTCACCATCAAGGAGGAGTTCGACTAGCGCAAAACGTTTTAAGGTTCTGTACTTGCCAAGAATTAATACCAATCCTTCGAAATATGATTCAAACTATGTGCGATCGTATTTGCGAAATGGAAAAATTACTTGATGCTTTAAAGCCTTGCGAAAATTGCTAGTGTAACAAAGAACTCATTCAGCAAATCTTTTTGTAGCGAAAGCAAAGCGGCAGCAACATGGTTTTATCTGTGCGAAAGCGAAGCAGCAGCAACATGGTTTTATCTGTGCGAAAGCGAAGCGACAGCAACAAATGTTTTCTGTGCGAAAGCGAAGCGGCAGCAACATGGTTTTATCTGTGCGAAAGCGAAGCGACAGCAACAAATGTTTTCTGTGCGAAAGCGAAGCAGCAGCAACATGGTTTTATCTGTGCGAAAGCGAAGCGTCAGCAACATGGTTTTATCTGTGCGAAAGCGAAGCGTCAGCAACAACAATTACGTCAAGGCGAAATTGATATAGGGGAAAAACGCTAAAGTCGAAGTAGATTTTAGCGTTTTTTTGTGACTGCTATGTATATCAGCGAAACTGCTGAGTGAGGCTTACCTTGGATAAAAAATAATCAAGCATTCTCAACAGATGAAGCGCACATAAATGTGACTGTTTGTTTATGACTATCGTAGAGACACCACTCACGGTGATCGACAACTGATCCAACATTGATACCGTACTGCTTTTCTTGTAATAGAATTGGTTGGCCAAAACGAATACGAATAGGTAACTTTTTATTGCGATGATAAAGACCGGATTCATGACTATGTCCGAAGAAAAGAAGCGATTTTTTGAATGGTGGAAATGTAGGTTGCCATTTCACACTCCATTGAAATTGATGTCCATGCATAAGTGTTGCACCATCAATCTCCATTGTTTCAGGTAGCTCTGCAAAACGTTCGATGCCAGTTACACGAGTAATACGCTCCTCCTGATTGCCACGAATAGAGGGGAATGTTAGTAAATTTTCAAAATCATTCTCCACTATCGCAGCTTTTTGTAGCGGTAAACCCGACATTGTTTGTGCCTTTTTCTTACTTACAGTACATTCGTATAAATCACCTAATCCCAATACCTTTGCATCTTTCGCAGTGTGCTGAATATGGGTTAGAACTGCCTTTGTATCTTCTATATTAGAATGTAAATCTCCTAAAAGTGCGTACAGCATTTTAATCAGGCCTTTCTTAAAATCAATTTGCCTCGGCATAATTCCGTGACATCCGCCGGAGGCTTTGGGCAAACACGATGTTGGTCACTCAGGCGTTTTCATAGGATGTGAAGTTCTTAGCTTGAGTTCCTCTCTTTCAGCGGGTGTCCAAACTTGTACCTATCGCTACGCTTTCGGTACAAAAGACATTTGTAACTGCCGTTGCACTTACGTTACATAAAACATCTGTAACTGCCGTTGCACTTACGTTACATAAAACATCTGTAACTGCCGTTGCACTTTCGCTACCAAAACACTTACTGAAAGAAGTTAATCATTATACAAATATCATACACCTAACAGAAATTGATAGAAAAGTAAAATGAATGTGTATATTTAGTTACATATTTTGGTCCATCACTATAACGTGGAGCAAATTTCCGTTCAGACTGGGAGCTTTCCAAGCTTTCGCTCTAGATCTTATATTTTTATGTGAAGAAAAATTGCCAACCTTTTCATAGACTGATAAAATATAATTGTAATTTTCTGAATTTTCTTAGTGTTATTTAATTTTATACGGTGTGAGGGTAATGAATATGAAAGATTTGGGGGGCTTATGATGACGATGTTAATGACAGACATTCTACAAAACTATGCTATGCAGCAACCAAAAGGGATTGCAACGATATACGATGGGACAGAGCTATCCTATAGTGAATTTTATAAAAGTGCAGAAAAATTCGCAGCATATTTACAAGAGCAAGGCTTTGAAAAAGATGATGTAATTGCATTATATACGCTCAATTCAGATTTGTTTTTAATCGCTTATATCGGTGTTCAGTTAGCTGGCTACGTTGTCATGCCCATTAATACAAAATTAGCAGCTCCAGAGGTCGAATTTATTTTTAATCATTCAGAAGCTAAAGGACTTATTTATGATGAAAGATTAGAGGATGTACTTGCAACTATTGCATATCCGTTTCAACTTATTGTAGGGCTCAATGAAATGAAAGATATTTTAAAAAATTATCCAGGTCAAAGAAAAGCGATCAAATTGGAGCCTCATGATACTGCTGTTGTTATGTATACTTCTGGTACGACGGGAAAACCAAAAGGAGTAATGCTAACTCATCAAAATATTGTGTCAACTGCGGATATATGGTCTTCATCAATGGATATGACCAAAGAGGATCGCATGTTTATTTGTACGCCTTTATTTCATTGTGCAGGTCTTCATGTATTTGCGATGCCGATGTTTTATAAAGGCGGTACGATGGTTATAGAAGAGGCGTTTTCTTCGACAAATACATTAGAACAGCTTGCCGCTACAGCAGCGACAATTTTCTTTGGTGTTCCGGCAATGTATACAATAATTTTAAACACACCTAACTTTAAGGAACATACATTTAAAGATTTACGTTTATTATGTTACGGGGCGGCACCAATGCCTTATGAGCTTGTTAAGCAAGTGAAAGAGACTTTTCTTAATGTAAAAGTACAAAACCTGTATGGACAAACTGAAAATTCGCCTGCTACTTCTTCCCTTTTAGATGCCGATGCATTAACGAAAATTGGATCAGTAGGAAAACCATTAGCACAAACAGACGTCCGTGTTGTTGATAGCTTTGGTGAAACTGTGCCAACGGGTGAGGTAGGAGAAATATGTGTCAAAGGACCGCAAGTCATGAAAGGCTATTTACGTAGTCCTGAAGAAACAGCTAGAACAATTAAAGATAGCTGGCTCTATTCAGGAGATTTAGGGCGTTTTGATGAGGAAGGTTACCTCTATATTGTAGATCGTAAAAAGGATATGATCATTCGAGGTGGCGAAAATATTTATCCGATCGAGGTAGAAGAGGTTTTATATCAACTGCCAGAAGTTTTAGAGGCAGCTGTTGTAGGTTTACCGCATGAAGTATATGGCGAAGTTCCGAAAGCATTTGTCGTATTGAAGGAAGGGGAGTCCACCGATGAAGAGACGATATTGGCTTATTGTAGGACTCAACTTGCAAAATATAAAGTGCCATATGAAATTGAATTTTTAACTGAATTGCCACGTAATGCTTCTGGTAAGGTTTTGAAGCATACGTTACGTCCAAAAGTAAGCACAACATAAAAATAAAGTGTAGAAAAGTAAAACTTGAAAGTAGCAAATATAGTAATACCTTGATCGGACGTACGCTGAATTTAGAGATGTTATTGTGTCGCATATAGCGGGTATATAAAGATCAATTAGGCCTCTGCGCAATTGCGTCCGAGGCTTTTGGCCAACGTGAAGTTGATCACTCAGTCGTGTGTTGTTGTTGCTGCCGCTGCGCTTTCGCACAGTTAAAACCGTGTTGCTGCCGCTGCGCTTTTGCACAGATAAATTGCCACAGGACGTGGCGTTCTTAGACTGAGTTCCTCTATTTCACTGGATGTTTGGACAACCACTGAAAGAGGTTAAAATAGGAACGTCTATGAAATTAGCGTATAATAGAGTCTGCGACAAATTGAAATAATATAATAGAATTGAAGTTATTGTCTTCAAACAAGATAGGAGCGGAATTTGTCTTGTGGACGAGGTATAAACGCCTTTTACTAATAGGTATTATGATCATCATGCTACTTTCGAGTTGCAATCCGTTTTCGCAGCAGGAAACGCAAAACAAAGGATTAACTGTGTTAACAGTAGAGTTTAATAGTGGTGCACCAATACCTAACCTTTATATCACTGCTACAGATGTAAAGACAGGTAAGGTAGTGGAGGATGCGGTTGGCTCTGAAGAGGGCGAAGCAACATTTTCGAAACTTACAGAGGGACAGGAATATGCGATAGCTGCAACTACACTTGAAAATAGTACGACAAACGATGGTTATACGACAATTGAAAATTTTACATATGATGCGACAAAGCCGTATTATCGATTGGAGACACATTTTTCAAGGGACGAGCAGGAGCTGGATGTACCAGTTGTAATGCAAAATCCTGAACTCCCACATGGCTGTGAAATTACATCGTTAACAGCTGTCTTAAATTATTATGGGCTGGATGTTACGAAGCTGGAAATGGCTGATCACTATTTACCAAAGCAAACAATAAGTACTGTCAACGGTCAACGATTTGGTCCAAACCCAGATCAGGCTTTTGCAGGTAATCCTCGTGATAAAGCACATGGAATGTATGTCTTTGCAGCTCCGATTGTCAAAGCAGCAGAGGCAGTCATAGCGGATAAACAGGCAGACTTACGAGTGACAAATAAGAGCGGTGCCTCGCAGGATGAGATTTTACAGCTTGTTCGAGAGGGAGTCCCTGTTGTGACATGGGTTACATTGGATTTATCAGAGCCAAAGAGAAAATCAGAAAAGGGCTGGATCTATGAAGGTGAAACGGTGCCACAGAAAGCGTATATGAACTTACATGCTGTTGTTTTAACTGGGCATTTAGGCGATAAAGTAGTTGTCATGGACCCATTAAAAGGCTTTGTCACATATAATGTGGATCAGTTTTTTAAAAGTTATAGAGACTTAGGTGAACAAGCTGTAGCCGTTCATAAATGATTCAAAGAAGAGGTAGAAGGAGTACAAGGAAAGTATGTTACACTTATAAAAAAAGCCTCATCACCAAGTAATAAGGATGACATTCGATAAAAAGTCCATTTATATAAGTTGATCTTCATTATGGCGGATCAACTCCTTGGGGCCACGACGCCCCCAGGAAAGCGCCCAGCTGGAACGGAAATCAACCCCACGCTATGGTGATAAGCCTAAAAAAAGCTAAAGTGAGTTGAGTAGAATGGCCATTGAGCACGCTTTTTTACCGGTTTTATTAGGAGATGAAATGAATGCTTACGGCATGGCAAGAGCATTTTACGAGTCCTATGGCGTTAAACCACTTGCATTAAATCATACGAATATGGAGAAAATACAGCAGAGTGATTTATTAACGTTTCGTGAAGTTCCAAGACTCTATATTGAAGATCGTTTTGTCGTTGTGTTAAAGGCAATTGCAGAGGGATTTACAGGTAAAAAATTGCTTTTATTAGCCTGCGATGAATTTTACGTAAAAAAAATTGTGCAACATAAAGAGGAACTAGCAGAGTATTTTGAAGTTCCTTATGTGGATGCACACCTTGCTAAAGAGCTATTAACACGCGAGAGCATGTATGAACTTTGTGCGAAGTTCGGCTTTCATTATCCGGCAATGCATGTTTGCACTGTCAATGACTATGATGAATTTGACATCCCTTTTGACTATCCAGTTGTCATTAAACCTCTGAATATGACAAAGTATGCTACATGTATTTTCCCAGGTAAGAAAAAAGTGTATATTGCAAAAGATAACGACGAAAAGGAAGCTATTTTCCACGCCATTTATAAGGAATCTGCATACCGAGATGATATAATGGTACAGCAATATATACCTGGCGATGACGCTCATATGTGCGTCGTCAATGCTTATGTTGGGCAAGACAGTAAGGTAAAGCTGCTTTCTGTAGGTAACCCAATTTTAGAGGAGCATTCTCCAGAGGGGATTGGTCGCTATGTAGCCATAATGACAGCATATGATCAAGACTTAATGGATCGTGTGAAATTGTTTCTAGAGGAGATTCGATTCCAAGGCTTTGCCACGTTGGATATGAAGTATGATGAACGAGACGATCAATATAAGTTATTAAGTATTGAATTACATAATGAACTTTCCAATTATTATGTGACAGCAAGTGGTTATAATTTAATGCAATATGTTGCGGATGATTTTATTCGGGGAAGCAAGCAACAGTTAACATATGTTCAGAATAAACATCTTTGGACGATTGTGCCAAATGGTGTCCTCTTTAAATATGTACAAAATGAACAGCTAGTAATTGAAGCGAAGAGCCTTATTCGCCAAGGAATGTCTACGGATTCCATCTTTAATTATAAGGATATGAATGCGAAGCGTTGGTTGAATATAACGCTAGATAATTTAAACTTTTATCGCCAATATAAGAAATATTTTAACAACAAAGGTCTGTCAAACTAATGAAAAAACAAACTTTAGGTATAATAGGTGGCGTAGGCCCACTTGCAACGATGTTTATCGGTGAAATGATTGTAAGACGTACGAAGGCAACGAAGGATCAGGAGCATCTACATACAATCATTGATAATGATACGAATATCCCTGATCGTACTGCCTTTATTTTAGATAGTACAAAGGAAAATCCTGTACCAGTAATAGTCGCAGATGCTAAAAAGCTTGCATCTGTTGGAGCAGATATGATTGCTATTCCATGTAATACAGCCCATACCTTTTATGATGAGATTGTTGAAGGTTCTCCAGTTCCTGTATTACATATGATAAGGGAAACAGCAAAGCGTGCCTCTGATTTAGGGGCAGAGCGTGTAGGTATTTTAGCGACAACGGGTACAATAACTTCACGCATGTATCAAGATGCGTTGGAAGAATTTGGTATAACACCAGTTGTCCCGGATGATGTGATGAAAGAAAAAGTCATGTCTATTATTTATGATTATGTAAAGGCTGGGAAAGATGTCTCTCAAGAGGATTGGCAACCGATAGAAGAGGCAATGCTTGCACTTAGTTGTGATCGTATCGTATTAGGATGTACAGAATTATCTATTGTCAATCGAGATTTAAAATTAAGTGACACATATATCGACTCATTAATTGTTTTAGCAGAACGTGCTATAGAAGTATGTGGCTATGAAATAGTAGGTTAACAATTGAATAAACCAAATAAAAATCTGCTCGCTCTTCGCGGGTAAGCTGTAAACCTTCACAGAAGCTCCGGTGTCTATGAGGGCTTGAAGGCTTACAAATCCCGTGCATGAATCGTGCAGATTTTTTTATCCGCATTATTGTACAGGAAGACTCCCACTTCAAAATTCGTTAGGAGAGATTATACAATGGTTTATGTACATATGAAGTAGGAAAATGATTAGTGTGTTAAACTAGTGTCAAGTAGATAGAAGGTGGGAAATTACATGTCAGTAATAAATTTATTAAATGAAGATTTACAAGCAAAATGGAAGTTTGAAGAGCCAATGAAAATTCAAGAAGAAATGATTCCAGCAATGCTTGAGGGCAAGGATATTGTAGCTGAATCGCCGACAGGATCAGGGAAGACGTTAGCTTATGTACTTCCATTACTAAATAAAGTAAACGGTTCAAAAAAACAAACACAAGGACTTATCGTAGCCCCATCACAGGAGCTAGCAATGCAAATTGTTGAGGTTATCCGTGAATGGACAGCAGGTTCTGATATTACGGTTCAACAACTAATTGGTGGCGCAAACTCTGCACGTCAAATCGAGAAGTTAAAGAAAAAACCGACGATAGTTGTAGGAACACCAGGACGATTAAATGAATTAGCACGTGCTGGAAAATTAAAGCTAAAAGAAATTGAAACAGTTATTTTAGATGAATGTGATCAGTTACTAAGTCGTGAATATCGTGTTGTCGTAAAATCCTTTATCGAAAGTGCAGCATTTGGGCGACAAGTAGTTGTTGTTTCAGCAACAATTACGGAGGAAATTGAATTAGTGGCTAGTCGCATGATGTTCGAGCCGGTACGTTTCAAAATTAAACCTGAGGATATGTTAAAGGTTGGTAAAGTTGTACACTCTTTCGTGAAAGTGGAGGAGCGTGATAAAACTGATTTCTTACGCCGACTATCACATATAGAAGGATTACGTGGGTTGGCTTTCGTCAACAATATCGATCAATTGCTGATGAAGGAAACGAAATTACAATATCGTACGGCACCGATTGTGACATTACATTCTGACATGAAGAAGGAAGAACGTAAAAAGGCGTTAGATGCATTCCGTAAAGGTGATGCGCGTATTTTAATTGCGACAGATATTGCAGCACGTGGTTTAGATATTGAAGGTTTAACACATGTTATTCATGTCGATGTCCCAAGAACAATTGAGCAGTATTTGCATCGTTCTGGTCGTACAGGTCGTGCTGGAGCAGATGGTGAAGTATTAACGTTATTATCGTATCGTGATGAAAAAACGTATAAAAAATGGACGAGAGAAATTTCTGCGAAACCTGTACAGAAAGTATGGCATGAAGGCAAGCTAGTGGAGGGTAATTCAAAAACAATTGGACAAAAGCGAGGTAAATAATATGACGTTTGAAGAAAAATTACAAGCATATGCAGAACTTGCGGTAAAAGTCGGTGTCAATATTCAACCAGGGCAATACTTATTAGTTAATACATCAGTGGATGCACTGGATTTTGCCCGTTTAGTTGTGAAAGAGGCTTATAAGGCTGGTGCAGGACGTGTTCATGTTAATTTTTCAGATGATGAAATGGATCGTGCTTACTTTGAGCATGCCTCAGATGAAGAATTTAATCGTTTCCCAGAATGGGTAGTTAAAATGCGTGATGAGTTGATCGAACGTAAAGGAGCCCTATTGTGGATTGATGCTGCAGACCCTGATAAATTAGCAGGTATTTCAGCAGATCGTCTAGCTACCCATCAAAAGGTATCAGGAGCTGCTCTGAAAAACTATCGCAACGCCGTCATGAAGGATTTAATCGCTTGGTCGATCGTTGCCGTCCCTTCACCAAAGTGGGCATCGAAAGTATTCCCGAACTTAGCAGCTGGGGAACAAGTACCAGCATTATGGGAGGCCATTTTTAAAACTGTTCGTATCGGTGAAGGCAATGCTGTTGAAAACTGGCGTGAACACGTAACAAATTTAGAATCTCGTGCGGCTCTACTGAACAATAAAAAATATGCGAAGCTTCACTATACAGCGCCAGGTACTGATTTAACAATTGCATTAGCACCACAGCATAAATGGCTTACTGGAGGTAGTAAATCGCCTGATGATACGATCTTTATTGCTAATATGCCGACAGAAGAGGTTTATACATTACCGATGAAACAAGGTGTAAATGGCTATGTAAGCAATACAAAACCATTAGTTTATCAAGGGAATATTATCGATAGCTTCAAACTGACATTTGAAGAAGGAAAAATTGTTAAGGCTGAAGCACAAGTAGGCCATGATTTATTACAGGAGCTTATTAATGTAGATGAAGGCTCTTGCTATTTAGGCGAGGTAGCACTTGTACCGCATGAATCACCAATTTCAGCATCAGGAATTTTATATTTTAATACATTGTTTGATGAAAATGCATCGAACCATTTAGCGATTGGTGAAGCTTATCCAACTTGTTTAGAGGGTGGAAGAGATTTAGAAAACGGTCAGCTTGAAGCGTTAGGTGCAAATATTTCAGTTACTCATGAGGACTTTATGATTGGCAGCGGTGAGATGGACATTGACGGTATTTTACCAGATGGAACTGTAGAGCCAATTTTCCGCAAAGGTAGCTGGGCATTTTAAGTTCTTGATGGAAAGAAGGGAGCTGAGCAGATGAAACGATACCTAAGCTTTATGGGTGCAGCTATACTCATGATGGCATTTGGTGTTTCATCTGCTTTTGCTCAGTCTGAAAACTACCTGTCGATTGGAAATTCCTTGGCGGCTGGTCAAACGCCTTATCAACAGATTGATACAGGCTACAGTGATTTAATCGCCATGAAATTAGGAATGACTAGGCAATTGAGTTTCTATAATGGCAAATGTATTTTTACATGAATAGAGTGGAAGTAAAGCTCTAGCCATTTCTTCAAACGAATTGCCAAAGCCTAACCCTACTTCATTTGAGCAGATTTTAAAACAACTAGCGAAGGCAGAGCAGACACGAGAAGAAAAGAAAAGCCAATCCAAGCCCTACTGCGCGTGCCATTCAAGGTTTTACAGGATACGGCTTTTATGGAGAAGGAAAAGCTAAGAAACATTTTAATCATAACTATTTGTAACAGGGCATCGACAGTGATGCTCTTTTTTATGTTAAATATATATCAAAATATAAGTGACGGATAGAACTCTCGGGGCGACGGATGGAATTGTCGGAGTGACGGAAAGAACCCCCGGAGCGATGGAAAGAACGGTCGATGCGACGGATGGAATCGTCAGAGCGACGGAAAGAACCCGAGTGACGGAAGGAATCGTCGAAGCGACGGAAAGAACAGTCGATGCGACGGATGGAATTGTCGGAGTGACGGAAAGAACCCCCGGAGCGACGGAAAGAACAGTCGATGCGACGGATGGAATCGTCAGAGCGACGGAAAGAACCCGAGTGACGGATAGAATTGTCGGAGTGACGGAAAGAACCCCCGGAGCGACGGAAAGAACGGTCGATGCGACGGAAGGAATAGTTAGAGCGACGGAAAGAACCGAAGCGACGGATAGAATTGTCGGAGTGACGGAAAGAATCCCTGGAGCGCGACGGAAAGAACAGTCGAAGCGACGGAAAGAACCCCCGGAGCGACGGATACCCCGACACCTCAGCTCCCCACGTTATGCTGAGAAACCTTATTATAATTTTCAAACTAATAAAAGGAAAAACAAACAATCCAACAGCCATGATAAAATGAAATAGACAGGAGGCGCACAGAATGAAAATATTTCATACAGCAGATTGGCATTTAGGGAAGCTCGTACAAGGCGTCTACATGACCGAGGATCAACATTATATTTTACAGCAATTTATGCTAGCCATAGATGAAGAAAAACCGGATGTTATCGTTATAGCAGGTGATTTATATGACCGTTCGATGCCCCCGATTGAGGCAGTGAATTTACTAAATGATATTTTAGCGGAAATTGTGCTTGATAAAAAAATCCCTGTGATAGCAGTTGCTGGGAACCACGATAGTGCAGGTCGATTGAACTTTGGCAGTAGTTTAATGAGTGATAGTGGATTATATATTAAAGGCCAGTTTACGAAAGACCATGCACCGATCGTTTTGCATGATGAGTATGGCGAAGTACATTTTCATCTCGTACCATATGCAGAGCCAGCTTCAGTACGGACTATCTTAGAGGATGATTCCATTCGTTCGCATCAAGAGGCGATGGAAAAAATTATCGAACATATTGGGCAAAGTTTAGATCCAACAAAACGCAACGTTTTTGTTGGACATGCCTTTGTGACGAAGTATGGGGAAGAGGAAGCGAATACGAGTGAATCAGAGCGACCTTTATCAATAGGGGGCTCGGATTGCGTAAATGCAGCGTTGTTTAAGTCTTTTCATTACACTGCACTTGGACATTTGCATAAAGCGCATTTTGTGTTGAATGAAACGATTCGATATGCCGGTTCTCCATTGAAGTATTCATTATCTGAGCACCTACATGAGAAGGGCTTTTTAATTGTTGAGCTAGATGCACAGGGAGAAATTACTGTCACGAAGCGTAAGTTTATAGCGAGACGAGATTTACGTGTGGTAGAGGGTTTAATGGATGATTTATTGCAATTACCACCGAGTGATGATTATGTATTTGTACGCTTATCAGATACTACGCCAGTAACTTCGCCGATGGAACGTATTCGTACAGTGTTTCCTCATGCGATGCATATCGAGCGTAAAGCGATACACCAAGAAGTACCACATGAAATTCAAGTGGTTGAGACAGAGAAGATAGAAGACATCGATTTATTCCGATCATTTTTTACAGATATTATTGGCGTACAGCCAGATCAAGATACAGAGCGTCTATTTACAGAGATGCTGCAAGAATTATTAGATGAAGAGCGGGAGACAGTAAAATGAAGCCTTTAAAGTTAACGATTACTGCATTCGGTCCATATAAAAATACAGAGGTTATTGATTTTCAACAGCTTGGTGAGCATCGCCTATTTGCGATTTCCGGAAAAACAGGTGCAGGGAAAACGACGATTTTTGATGCTATATGCTATGCACTTTACGGAGCGGGTAGCGGTGAAGATCGTCAGGATACTGCTATGCTACGAAGTGGGTTTGCAGATGATGATGCGTATACTGCGGTGGAACTCGTTTTTGAAATGCATGATAGGGTCTATCAAATTTTACGTCAGCCAGGTCATATTAAAGAAAAGAACAAAAGTGTTACTGGTAAGAAAATAGAACTGGCTGAAATCAAAGGAGACACACTTGATTATAGTATTGTAGAAAAGCAGCAAACGCTTGAGGTAGATAAAAAGCTACAGGAAATAATAGGCCTCACAAAGGACCAATTTAGTCAAATTGTTATGCTGCCACAAGGTGAATTTCGCAAGCTATTAACCTCAGATTCTACGAATAAAGAAGTCATTTTGCGCAAGATTTTTAAAACAGACCGTTTTGGTGTAATGACAAAAAGACTTGATGCGAAACGAAAAGAAGCGGAAAGTGATCTACTACGTGCGAAACAATTAAAGGAGCATCTTCTTGGCCAAATTGCGGGGGCTTTGCCACAGCGTTCGTCATCTTTATTTACGTGCATTACTAACAATACCGAAAATATGCATCAGCTAAAGAAGGCTCTGGAAGAAGAGCAGACCTACTATACTGAGTGCATACAATTGGAACAGCAACGCTATAAAGAAGCTTATGCGCAACATCAAAAAGAGCAAGAGTTTTATAGTATGGCGAAAACATTGAATGAGCAATTTGATGAGCAAACGAATCGTCAAAACCGTCTGCAAGCATTGTTACAAGAACAAGATGTATATAGCGCAAAAGAACGTGAAATTGCATTAGCAGAGAAAGCAGAACGTCTTGTCATACTTGAGCAACAATGCATCGATTTACGTGCTGAGCAAAATCGTAAAGAACAATCTTTTCAGCAAGCAATGACAGAGCTGCAAAACGCAGAAGCTCAGTTAAAGATAGCACAGGAAAAGTTTAACGTTGAAGAGGCGAAAGAACCTGAACGTCAACACGTTCTACAACAGGAGATACAGCTGCAAGCATTATTACCAACATTCGAGGCGTATGAGAACAATCTGCAGCAAATGCAAATAGCTGAACAATATGTTGCAACAGCAAAGCTAGCAGTAGACGATAATAGTAAAATCGTAGAAACAGGACAAATGCAAGTTCAGCAACTAGCAAAAACAATTGATCAATATGAAAAACAACTTGAGCCATATGAAAGTTATTTAGAACAGCTACCGAAGCTGAAAGAGCAAGTATCATTACTAGCACAAGTTGAAAAATACACGAGAGCAGTTGAAACGACGGAGCAAGATGTAGCCATTACTAATGTCCGTTATCAAGAAAGTAAGCAGGCTCTTCAAAAGCTGGAGCAGCAATGGATTGCGAGTCAGGCA
This sequence comes from Lysinibacillus sp. NPDC059133, assembly GCF_042755925.1. Classification (NCBI taxonomy): domain Bacteria; kingdom Bacillati; phylum Bacillota; class Bacilli; order Caryophanales; family Bacillaceae; genus Lysinibacillus; species Lysinibacillus sp. NPDC059133. Next base: position 27,235 of record NZ_JBHZDH010000021.1, read on the forward strand.
AGTATTTTAGCACAGCAGCTTAAGGACGGAGAGCCTTGCCCAGTATGCGGTAGTACAACACATCTCGAAACACATTCTGAGCAATTAGAGATGATCGAATTAGCACAAGTAGAAACTTTACGAGGAAACGCTACTACTGATGAGCGCAAGTTTTTAGAGAAAGAAGCTTTATTGAATTCTACTAAGCATCTTCTACAAGAGGCGCTAGAACAGTTAGAGACGAATGAAATCGATCGATCGAATCAAGCACAAATTGTAGCTTCCTTACAAAATATAGAACAACAAATTACAATCTTAAAAGTAGTGAGCAATCAATTATCTGATGTACGCTTGCAACAAAAGGATCATCGTGCACGACTGGAGCAGGTACAAGAAAAGCACATAAAACTAGAGCAATATTTAGCTGAAAAGGCGAAGGAATTGACTAAGCAACAAGCAATTGTGGAAGAGCAGCAAAAGCATATTCCAGAAAATCTTAAGACGCTTCAAGCATTGAAGCAGGCGATAGCTGATATAGGTTCACAAAAGGTTGCCTTACAAACTGCATGGAATCTCAGTCAACAAAATCTGCAATCTGCTAAGGAAGCAGCAAATAATGCTAGAATGACCGTAGAAATTGCGAAACAGGCTTTTGAGGAATTAAAGCTGAAAATGGATGAAAAGCGCGAGCAATTTTCAGTAAGTATGACGGAAGCAGGCTTTGAAAGCTATGAAGAATTTGCTACTGGGAAGCGTAGCGTGTTGCAAATAGAAGCTTTACGGAAGGCTTGCAGTGATTATGCATTGCAAATCCACACATTACAAGTACAAATTGCTGAGGGAACGAAGCATCTTAAAGGACAAGAGAAGCAAGATTTAACGGCGATGGAAGAAAAGTTAGAGATGCTTCGTGTCACATATGAGGAAGCCTTTAAAGTATTGCAACAGATCGAAGGATTTGCGAAAGCTTGCGCAGACTTTATCGAAAAAGTAGAGGAAGCGGAGCTGGAAATACGCTTACTTGAAAAAGAAGCGGGACAAGTTAAGGAACTTTATGCAATGTTAAATGGACAAAATGCGAAAAAACTGTCCTTTGAACGTTATATTCAAATCAATTATTTAGATAAAATTACAGAGGCAGCGAATGTCCGGCTTTATCATTTATCTAATGGTCAATTTGAGCTCCGACGTTCAGATCGATTAGAAAAGCATGCTAAGCAAAGTGGGCTTGGGCTAGATGTGTATGATGCCTATACGGATCAATTACGAGATGTGAAAACATTATCAGGGGGAGAAAAGTTTAATGCGTCTTTAAGTCTTGCCCTTGGTATGGCAGATGTCATTCAAAGTTTTCAAGGTAATATCCGCATTGAAACAATGTTTATTGATGAGGGCTTTGGTTCTCTCGATGAAGAAGCGTTAAATAAGGCGATTGATACGCTTATTGATTTACAGGATTCCGGACGCATGATTGGCGTCATTTCACACGTTGCAGAGTTAAAAGCTACAATGCCTGCAGTGTTGCATGTTGAAAAAACAATGAACGGTCATAGTCAAACATATTTTGAAGTGAAATAAAAAAGAGGCGTATTTCCGTTGTATGGGAAATACGCCTTTTATCACTTTTTAGTTACGTTAGGATTTGCTCCTTTTTTTACAGCGATTACTTTTTTTACAATTGGAATAACGATAGGTGCTAATTTAACGGCGGTTTTGACAACTTTAGATACTTTCACAAAATAACAGCTCCTTTTAGTACTATCTGTCCAAGGTTGAATGAAAACTTATCGGATAACGCGAACAGCTTGAATAATATTCCAAATGACGATACCTATTGAAACAAGAATGTAAATTGCGAATGAACCTAACCAAATGATAAGAAAATTACTGCTACCTGAATCTGGTTCAAAAGTGTTGAATGATAAAGTTGAGAAAATAAAGACTGCAAAAAATATAATTCCAAACGCTACTGGGATTAAATGTGATATTAGTGCTCGAATAGAGTGACTCTTTACGTCGCTATCTTTTGTAACAAAGTAAACGACTAATGGCACAATAAAGGGTGCGAATAAAATACTGAGATAACTAAAGGCAGATAAAATTTTTTGGTTCTCCATAGTTGTACCTCCTTTTTTAATATTTACGCATGAAAAACAGCAAAGTTTCAAAAAATTAATGTAGAAGAGGTTGTAATCGTTACAGTGTTTGCGTACAATGAGGTTGTTCAACAAAATTAAGATGTAACGACCACAAGGGGAGCTGATGATGTCAGCTGAGACTGGGCACGAAATGCCTTGACTCTTTGAACCTGTAAGTTAACGCTTGCGTAGGGATGTGGATAGAAACCGACACTTTGACGATGTGAGGCTCTGTCCTGGCATCGTTTTTTTATCTTTATGACGCCAGACAGGGACATATTTGCTCACTGATTTCTATTCCTGTTCTTGTATCCTACATCGGAACAAAGGAGAGAATAATGATGGACAATAAAAAACTTTTAATGCTTGTGGAGATTGCGATATTCGCAGCGATTGGTCTTGTGCTTGATCAGGTTTCCTTTAAAGTATGGGCACAAGGAGGCTCTGTTAGTCTAGTGATGGTGCCAATAATTTTAATAGCATTCCGCTGGGGCCTTATTCCAGGCATGACAACAGGTTTACTCATTGGTGTTATGCAAACAATGTTTGGTGCCTATATTATACATTGGCTTCAAGGAACACTTGATTATGGTGTTGCCTTTACAGTAGTAGGCTTGGCGGCCGTTGTGCGTGGACCAGTGCTTGAGGCTGCAAAAGATTTAAACAAAAAGAAAATGGCGCTTTATATTATTTTAGGAACTGTATTAGCGGGCTTTTTACGTTATGCAGCACATACTATTGGAGGCGCCGTATTTTTCGCAGAATATGCTGGCGATCAAAACGCATGGATTTATTCAATTATCTATAATGGAACATATATGCTACCAGCAACGATTTTAACAGCGATTGTCGGTGTTCTGTTATTTACGGCAGCCCCTCAATTAATGCAACGAAAATCATAACTATTTTGCCCTTCACACGAGTGGAGGGTTTTATTTTATTGTTAGAAATTGAGAAAGTGAAGAAAGGGATTCAACAATTAAGTGAATCAGAAGCTAAAGCCCTTTTATTAATTACGTATGAAAAATTGGATACTGCAATAAATGGAAGTGGCGACGATGAATTTATCCAACAAACGGCAAGAGATTTATATGATTTTTATTTAAAGATTTCAAAGAGTGAAGAATTGAAAAAATAAGAAATCTTTATTGGCTACGAGGGCTTTAGTTCAATAAGAATCAAACAACTTTATTAATGATTTTTAAGTACAAACACCTTTTAAATGTATAGAAATTCATCAACTTTAAAGAGCCTTATTACACTAGATGTAGCAAGGCTCTTATAAAACAATGTTCATAAGAAAAGCCACAAAACGTTGATTTCACAACGTTCGTTTCTAAACTTTCATTTGGGAACGTTATTTGTATGTTTTTGTATAGATTAATCATTAAATCAGTTTCGAATAAATAACCATTGTTAATGGGATTGATGTAACCATAATACAAAATAAAATAGTTAAAACTTGTGTGGCACTTAAAGTGTTAGGTTCTAGTGCTCCAACTATTAGAAATAGAATTGTAATTGCCGCAAATAACGTAAAATAATTTGCTGTCATACTCTTGCCTATAATTTCTTTTGTACGCTCATCTTTTGGATATAAATGTGGTGATAAATATGCCATCATTAATGCACTTGTTCCTAAGAAAAAACACATAATGGCTTCTGAAAATTGACCATTTACAATATCTGAGTAATTTAGATAAATCCCCATTGGAATCATAATAATAGCTAAAAATAAGAATGCCAACTGATTTTTACGTGCTTTATTCATTCAAAATCCCCCCCTCATATATAAATATATCTTCAATCTTACAGTTGAAAATTTCTGCTAATTTAAAGGCTAAAATAATAGACGGGTTATATTTCTCTTTTTCAAGTGAAATGATGGTTTGTCTAGAAACAGAAAGTTTTTCTGCTAATTGGTCCTGCGTCATATTATGTTGAGCTCGTAAAACCTTAATATTATTTTTGATAGTAAAGCCCCCTTTAATGTAAAGTTAGTTTTACTTTAAGTAAAGTTTACTTTACATTCTTATGAAAAACAAGTTCCAAAAGCGTCGTTTGGTAACAATTCTTTCCTTAACGTTGTAAATCCGAATAAATCTGACGAGACCCCAATAAATAGTTAAGCTTTTATAAATTTGATGACTAATGGCTAAGTAAAAACCCCCCCGACAAATTCAATAAATTGAATTTTTGTCGGGGGGTTAATTAGTCTTCTTAAGAAAACTAATACCCTAATTAACTAGCGCATTTAGCTGAACACCAACCAACCGAAAAAGCGCAAGTATAACAGCCTAAACATCCAATAATTGTAGCGCAAGAACAACAAGAACAACAAGAACAACAAGAACAACAAGAACAAGTATAGCTGTATTCGCGATATCACAAATTTTACGCTCAAAGTAAAATTTTAGACATCCTTAAAGGTTTACTTAAGCTTTTGAGGAAGGTATCATTCTCTGCGCGAAAGCGAAGCGTCAGAGACAAAGTGACCAGCCGGAACGGAAATCAACCTCACGTTATGGTGATGAGCCTGTTTTCAGCACTTTACACTCTATGATGGCATATAATATTTAAAGCGTTTAGCGTTTTATGTATAAAAAGTTATGTTATATTAAGTAGTAGATATTAGATGAAAGGGACGTTAAAAATGATTGTAAAAACGCAAGAAGAGATTGAAGC
>NZ_JBHZDH010000021.1:32134-70679 GCF_042755925.1 Lysinibacillus sp. NPDC059133
GCGTTTTATGTATAAAAAGTTATGTTATATTAAGTAGTAGATATTAGATGAAAGGGACGTTAAAAATGATTGTAAAAACGCAAGAAGAGATTGAAGCCTTTAAAAAAATCGGCCGTATTTGTGCTGAAATTCGTGAAGCCATGAAGGCTGCTACAAAACCAGGTGTAACAACACTTGAACTAGATGAAATTGCAGGTCGTATGTTTGCTGAAGCAGGAGCAGTTTCTGGCCCTAAAGGGGAGTATGATTTCCCAGGATACACATGTATTAGTGTTAATGAGGAAGTCGCACATGGTATTCCAGGTAAACGTGTCATTAATGAGGGAGATATCGTTAATATAGATGTATCTGGTTCATTAAATGGTTACTTTGCGGATACAGGCATTTCATTTGTAGTCGGTGAAGGATATGAGGATAAAGAAAAGCTATGCCGCGTAGCTAAAAGTGCTTTCGACCGTGCAATGACAAAAGTAAAAGCTGGATCAAAATTAAACCAAATCGGAAAAGCTGTTGAGCGAGAAGCATATGCCAATGATTTAACAGTGATTATGAACCTAACAGGTCATGGTTTAGGTCGTTCATTACATGATGAGCCAAATCATATTTTAAACTATTATGATGCATGGGACTCTACAATTATGAAAGAGGGCATGGTACTTGCCGTCGAGCCATTTATCTCAGCGAAAGCAGAGCATATTGTGGAATCTGGTGATGGCTGGACATTCGTTACGCCAGACAAAACATTAGTTGCGCAAATTGAGCATTCAATTATCGTTACAAAAGATAAACCAATTATTTTAACTTCGCTTGATGAACAATAAAAAAGCTAAAATCCTGCTAACCAATTTATTTTTGGTAGGCAGGATTTTTTTTAATAAATAATATACCGACAAGTAGCACGCCACATAAAAACAAGGCTGCCGTTGACACAAGTAGCTCATCAAAACCATTATGTAATGCGACCCCCATATAGGACCAGATAAATACACTTGGAAAGATAATATCAAAATAATGGAATCGAATATGTAGCGCTATTGCTACCCCGAATGTCAGTAAAATAACTGCCCACAGGGGGTTGCTAAGCCCAAAACCATTCCACTGATAAGATGTTAGCGTAAAGCTTATATTTGTCATCAGGCTAAATGTAACCCATCCGAAATAAACCGAAAAGGGCAGACGACCCGTGAGTGAATTATTGCTGAGAGGGTACGTTTTGTACAACTTAGATAAATACAGTACTAAAATAAACGTACTGACAATTGACACGATAAAAAGTTCGTGATGCCAAACAACAATTGCTAACGCCTGCATGATACATATGCTACTAAAGAGAACAGTCTGTTTAATAGATGTCTTTTTTAGATTCATGACTAACCAATAACCAAGTAACATGTAAACCACAATCCAAATCACATAACTTACATTAAAAGGTGCAAATATTACTGGAAAACGATTTGAGATCTCTAAGGAAGATTGACCGTTTATTTTCATGAAATAGGATGAAAAGGTTAGGATAAGTGAGACAATGTAAGTGATTGTCATCAAAAAAAATCGAGGCATGTTTTCCTCTCCCTTCGTGTTAAATTGTATAGGGAAAAGACAAATAAGTATAGGACTGATACGTTATATTTTCATTATAACGGAAATTTCCAACAATGTATCGTGTTGTTTCGCTAAAATTATCTACAATTTACCATTTGCATAGGCATTCATATATTTCTTTAGTACAATGGGAGTATACAAATGTAAGGAGTGAAGTTTTAATGACTCAAAATTTAAATGATCTAGATTTATCAGTTAATCTGGATAAGAAAATGTATAAAAAGAAATTAAAAGTACTCCAGTATGAAATGTTAAATGCTCAACAGTTTTTATTAAACAATAAAATAGGGTTAATTTTAGTATTTGAAGGTATGGATGCTGCTGGTAAGGGTGGCGCTATTAAGCGTCTAATTGAACGTGTTGATCCACGTGGTTATGTCGTACACCCCATTTCAGCACCTCAGCCTCATGAACTGCGCTACAATTATTTACAACGCTTTTGGAGAAAGCTGCCACAACATGGACAAATCGCTATTTTTGATCGCTCGTGGTATGGTCGTGTATTAGTTGAGCGTATTGAAGGATTTGCAACAAATGAAGAGTGGTCTCGTGCATACGAGGAAATTAATAATTTTGAAAAGATTTTAACTGCAGGAGATTATATTGTTATTAAGTTCTGGCTTCAAGTATCAGATGAAGAGCAGCTTAATCGTTTTAAAGAACGTGAGCAAGATCCGTATAAGTCTTGGAAGCTAACAGATGAAGACTGGCGAAATCGTGAAAAAACACCTCAGTATATAGAAGCTGCGAATGAAATGTTTGAGAAGACCGATAAGAAAAGTGCGCCATGGGTTCTAGTACCAGGTGACGATAAACAATATGCTCGTGTACAGGTGTTGCAAGAAACATTAGCACATATTGAACGTGAGGCAAAAAAACGTGGCCTTTATTTAACGAATGTCTTAGATAAAGCGCATTTAGAAGATGCAGAATCGTCTAGCCTTGAATTGCTAGAAGAGAAGCCTAAAAAACAAAAACAAAAAATGAAATAATGTTATTGATGCTGTAACAACAAGACGAAATGTTTTAGTTGTAGCAGCATCTTTTTTTACATACAATAAAGTAAAACTTCAATTCAGTGGGTGTTTCCCCACAAATTGTTAGTGAATTATTATGGTTAGTTTATCATCTATTCTTATGTTTTGCCTGGCGCTTTACGGTCAGTTAAGAGTCCGCTATGTTGACTGAAGCTCAATTAAAACTAGGAAAGGCCTTTTACTGACCGTTAAGCGGAGTGCAGTAATACTTCATGTAATTGGATTTTTTATCTATCGAAAATGAACGCAGGCATTAAAATGTATTGACAATTATCGGAAGGTTAGTGTGGAAAAATGGTGCTTAAAATTTGGAATCTATTGAGGAAAAAGGGTGAAAATGTGGTATCGATTCAGGGAGGGAAATGCTACATTCGCACATTTTATGAAAAAGATGCACAAAGTTTAACTGATCTCGTAAGTCGCAATAAATATTTTTGGTCTACATACGAACCGTTACAACGACCCGAATATTATACAATTAATGCTCAATATAAAAAAATTCAAGAAAGCTTATACTTAATGGACTCAAAGAGGGAATTTACTTTCGGTATTTTTGAGCCAGGTACAAATAATCTAATTGGACATATTGCTCTTTATGCAGTAAAACGTTTACCGTATTCCAGTGCATTTGTTGGTTATGCGATGGATGAAATTTATGTAGGAAAAGGGATCGTGACAGAAGCAGTAAATATGGTCGTGCAATTTGCGTTCGAGCAAGTAGGCTTACATCGTGTAGAGGCTTATGTTTCAACACAAAATAATGCTTCTATCCGAGTCTTAGAAAAGTCTGGATTTCAGCAGGAAGGTCTTTTGAGAAAGCTACTGTACATTAATGGCCAATGGGTGGATCATTATATGTATGCACGTTTAGAGAACGAATAAAAAGAAGCGTCTATCTTTCAAACAATGAAGGATAGACGCTTCTTATTTTTACTATTGTTTACTACCGTCTATGATTAAATCAAGGCGACCTGTATTTGGATCAACTACTAATCCATGAACAGGTACATCTTTCACCATTAACGGGTGATTGCGAATTGTATCTACGCTTTTCTTAACACTTGTTTTTACGTCGCCAAAGCCACGTAAAAACTTTTTTAAATCAAGACCTGAATTTTCTACCGTTTTAATAGTTTCAGGGTTAATTCCCCTAGCAACCATTTTATTTAGCATTGCTTCTGGGTCAACTGCACTCATACCGCAGTCGTAATGTCCAACAACATACACTTCATCCGCTTGTAGTTCATAAACAGCTACAAGTAAACTACGCATAATTGCACCAAAAGGGTGACTAACTAATGCCCCAGCACTTTTAATGATTTTTACATCGCCATTACGTAAATTCATAGCTTTAGGTAACAGCTCAACAAGACGAGTATCCATACAAGATAACACAACGATGCGTTTATCAGGATACTTTGTTGTAATAAAAGGCTCATATTTTTTTTCTTGAACGAAATCTTCATTAAACTTAAGAATATCTTGTAACATTGTCATGAAAGATTGCTCCCTTCCCTACAGAAATATTTTAGAGCAAAATGATCAATATGCAAACAATAATGACAATATTCACGCAATTTTTACGAAAAAAAAAGAAGTTTATTAATTTATTTAGCGAAACGAAATAACTGAAAAAAATAAAAAACAGCTACGTTATGGTAGCTGTTTTTTAATGAAATTAATATTTTTCTTTTGGCATTGGATCTACAGTTACTGAAGATTTAGAATCTAAACCAACTTGTAGGTAGTGGATGAAGAATGCTAGAGAAATTAGTAAAACGGCTGAAAAGCCAAGTACAGTCGTAATGAACATAATGAAAGCTCCTCTCTACTAAATAATCTACAATACTATCTATAGTGATTATACAATAGGTTACTAGGAAAATCTAAGGAGAATTTATGACATCCATAAGATACCTAGTCTGGACTAAAATTAGTAGGTATAAAATACTTGAAATACCTAGTTTATTTCAGAAAATAAGTTCTTTTTTACCAATGATTTGTCATGTTATTTATACTCATTTACTCAAAACTAATCATAAAGCCATGTTCCATGCTGTGATTTAGCTCATTCTTCAATAGCTTTCTAAAGGATATTTCCTACCCTCAATACGAAAAGAATAGGCATTTATCTAAAGCGAATCAAAAATAATAAACAAGACTGTGAAATAGGTGATTCCGTGTCTTTAGGTGGTAAAAGGAGTTTTTTATCCAAGCACAAAGCCGAATTCGTACGCGATTATGCCGAGGTATAATTGATTAAATAGGGAAAGAAATTAAATGAGTCTTTCGGAGCGTTTTTATTACGAGAGTGAAAAAAATATCGTCTGATACATTGATAAACAGCTGTTTTACACTATTTTTTAACGGAATTTTAGTAATTATCCGAACTGGTTTTAGATTATCGGTCGAATAGCTTATATAGTGATATTGATATTTTTGGATATTTACTCCTACTTTTGCGACTCGTTTAGCATATTTTGATAATTTTGTGTCGAAGGGTAATAACAAATTCTTAACTAATTTCAAATAAAGACAATTTAGTGTATTATTCTTAATTCAATATAATCAAATATAGTCGAAAAGTGAATAAAAAGTATTTATTAGATCGAAAAAAATGTGAAATACATTTATACTATATTATGTATTTATTTAAAATATGGAAAAAAAGGACGAAATAAAGGTAAATAGGAGATTTGGAGGTTCTAGAATGGATATATCGTCGATTGTAGGGTTAATACTTGCGTTTGTAGCGCTATTAACAGGAATGGTGCTAAAGGGTGTAAGCTTAAGTGCATTTTATAACCCAGCCGCCATTCTAATTATCATCTTTGGTACTATTTCCGCAGTAACAATTGCCTTCCCAATGAAGGAGTTAAAGCGTGTACCAAAGCTATTTAAAATTCTTTTTAAAGAAACAAAATTAGCAGATGATATTGAGATTATTAAGATGTTTTCACAATGGGCTGATTTAGCACGCCGTGAAGGTCTATTAGCGCTTGAGAGTAAAGCTTCTGAGATAGAAGACCCATTTTTGAAAAATGGACTTACATTAGCAATTGATGGTCAGAATGCGGACTATATTCGTGACGTCCTAACAGAAGAAGTCGAAGCAATGGAAGAACGCCATGCTAGTGGTTCTGCAATCTTTACGCAAGCTGGTACATATGCCCCGACTTTAGGGGTACTCGGTGCGGTAGTAGGTTTAATCGCCGCATTAGCAGATATGAATGACATAGAAAAGCTAGGACATGCTATTTCAGCTGCTTTTATGGCTACATTACTAGGTATTTTTACAGGTTATGTTTTATGGCATCCGTTTGCGAATAAATTAAAACGTAAATCTGCTATCGAAGTTAAGCAAAAAAGAATGATGATTGAAGGCATCCTTTCTGTCTTAGAAGGGGAAGCTCCACGTGTTATCGAACAAAAACTATCTTCTTACTTAACAATGGAAGAACGTCGTCAAATTTCTGATGAAAGCGGGGCGGACGGCCTTGGCAAAGAAAGCTAAGAAAAAAAAGCATGATGAGCATATCGATGAGTCTTGGTTAGTTCCGTATGCAGATATTTTAACACTGCTATTAGCTGTGTTTATCATATTATTTGCATCAAGTTCAGTAGACCAAGAAAAGCTAGAGAGAATGTCAGCAGTGTTTAATCAAGTATTTGATGGTGGAACAAGCTTTTTAGAGCAGCCTTCGCCGGTCGAAAGTCCGAATGCAGAAAGTGACCAAACACCACAACAAGTACAGCAAAATTCTGCTTACTTAAAGGATCAGCAAGAGTTGGCTGAAATTAAAGATAGTGTTGATAATTTTATCGCTGTTAATGAGATGGAAGGTCAGTTTGCAACAGCAATGACTGATGAGGGTTTACTTGTAACAATTCGTGATAGTCTTCTGTTTGATCCAGGGAAAGCAACTATTAAACCAGAATATGTTCCTGTTGCGAAGGAACTTGCTGACGTATTAGAATCGGATCCGGCGCGTAATATAGTAATTACTGGTCATACTGACAACGTTCCAGCTGGACCTGACTTCTCGTCTAACTTTGAGCTGTCAGGAGTTCGAGCAATAAACTTCCTTAATATTTTATTGATGAGTAATTCGAAGTTAGATCCTACGAACTTTAGTTTTAAAGGTTATGGAGAGTATCGTGCTATTGCACCAAACGATACTACTGAAGGGCGTGCAAAAAACCGTCGTGTAGAAGTATTAATTCTACCACTTGTAGAAGAAGATGGATCTGCTGCCAAAAAAACGCAATAGAAAAAAGCTATTAGCAAAAGGCACTGAGTGTCATGCTAATAGCTTTTTATCTCTATTTACAAAATGCTTAATTATTTACGTAAAGCTCCTAATTCAGCAACGATGGCTTGCATCTCGCTCGGACTAAATGCATTACGTTTCATGACCATTTCGTATAAATAGACAAGGTCTTCGTAATTAGCTTCATCGAAATTTTCCGATTTCATTGCATCGACATTTACCATACGAAGCTTTTCTTTCATTTGATCAACCATATAAATAACGTTCTCTTTTGACGGTACTGATAAATCCATTATTTAAACCTACCTTTCATAATCCTCGGAAATATCATTTCATTGAATAAAAAAAATGTCAACACTGTATTTGGGCATTGCTTTAAAAATAGACTATTATTGGGTAGAATAAGGGCAGTGAGAAGTTAAAGCCTCGGGACGCAAGTATGTCGAGGCATAATTGATTTATTATTCTAAAACACATTTGAAGCAGGGGGTATTTAATATGGGACGAAGTAAATTATTAGCATCCATCGTAGTTGGTGCCACAGTTGGTGCTGCATTAAGCATGTTGGACCGTGTAACGCGTGAAAAAACAATAGCTACAACGAAAAAGATGAAAGAAGCAATCTCGTATTATGCAGCCAATCGAGAGGAATTACAAGTGCTAGTTGAGGAAAAAGTATTGGCCGCTAAAGTGCTATGTGAAGGTGTGTCAGAAAATGTCAACGCGATTGTTGAAAAAGTGGATGAATTTAAAGAATTACCATCCACAATCGAAGGCATGATTAATGACACAAAATCGGCCTTTTCTTTACCTGATAAAGAATAGTTGTTTGCACAGGAGGAAATTTGTATGGAAAAGAAAAAAGCATCGATACATACAGCTGTCGGTAGGGTAAAATCATTTGTCTCACCAGACGAAGACACTGTAGATGTGATGACATCAAGAGGCTTTATGCAAGATTTAATATTACGCTTCCAGCGAGTGGAAATATCAGCTCTTGCAGCAGAATTGGCTTATTTCTTTTTACTATCTTTTTTCCCACTGCTAATTTTTCTAGTTACATTACTACCGTATTTGAATTTAGAGACGACGCAAGTGTATTCCTTTCTAGTGAATGTTATGCCGGACGAGGTATATAGGCTGATTGAAAATACATTAAATGAAATTTTAACAAGCCGTAATAGTAGTTTATTATCCATCGGGGTGCTTGGAACGATTTGGTCTGCTTCTAAAGGGATTAATGCATTGACTAGAGCCTTGAATAAGGCCTATGATACAGAAACTAGGGGGAGTATATTGGATCGAGGGTTATCCCTTGTTTTCACCATAGCGTTTGTCGTTGTTATTGCTGTCGCTCTACTTTTACCGGTTTTTGGGCAACAGGTGGGGCATTTCTTATTTTCGATTGTTGGCATTGAGGAGCAGTTTGAAATAATCTGGCATAGAATGCGCTGGTCGATACCACCTCTACTCATTTTTATTGTTTTAATGGGGATCTATAGATTTGTTCCGAATACAAATCCTCGTTTGAAGTTAATGAGCGTTTGGCCGGGGGCATTGTTTTCGACTTTGGCTTGGCAGGCAGTTACATTTGTTTTTTCTTTTTATATTAATAATTTCGCGAATTATTCCGCTACATATGGCAGTATTGGTGGCGTCATTATTTTAATGCTTTGGCTATATTTCACGGGGATTATTTTAATTTTTGGTGGCGTTTTAAATGCGACGATGCAGAAAAAAGCATTGCAAAAAGAGCTTAAGAAGCAGGAGACTTTAACAAATAGTTTGGAATATTAAAAAGGACAGCCTCGATATCACATTTTGTGATACGAGGCTGTTTGTTTTAGACGTTTTTATTAAGCATACGTAAGCCGTTTAAAATAACTAAAATGGTGCTGCCTTCATGACCGATTACACCTAGGGGTAAATCGACGACTTGTAAAAAGTTTGAGGCAATTAATAAAACGATAACGCCGATTGAGAAGAAAATGTTTTGTTTGACGATGCGTTGCATTTTACGTGATAAACGTACGGCATAGGCAATTTTTGATAAATCATTTTTCATTAAAACGACATCTGCTGTTTCCAAAGCAACATCTGTTCCTTCTCCCATAGCAATTCCGGTAGTTGCAGTTGCTAATGCAGGTGCATCATTAATACCGTCACCGACCATCCCTACAAATTTATGTTCAGAAAGAAGTCGTTTCATCTCAGTCACTTTTGTTTCAGGGAGACATTCTGCGACGTATTCTGTCACGCCTGCTTCCTTGGCAATTACCTTTGCTGTCTTCTCGTTGTCGCCCGTTAGCATAACAACATTAATACCAAGCTCTTTTAATAATGACACTGCTTTTTTTGCTTCATTGCGAACGGTATCCTTTAAGGCTGCTAATGCGACGATGCCATCTTTGTCACGAATGAAAATAACACTTTTTCCTTCTGAAGCAAGGTTTTCTGCTATACCATTTGCAAATTCATTTGCCTCATCTAGTCCAACGAAGTCTGGTTTACCAACAAGATACTCTATTTCGTTAACGTAACCTTTAATACCCCAACCTGGAATATCTTCAATAGTGGCTTGTGGAAATTGTGCGATCCCTTCTTTTCTAGCGAATAAAGTAATGGCTTGAGCAAGTGGGTGGTTCGATTGTGCTTCAATACCCGCAAGGATGGCCATTGCGTTTTCGCGCTCTAATCCTTCACGAACAATAAAATCAGTAACGGTTGGTTTACCTTGTGTTAAAGTACCTGTTTTATCTACTGCAAGTGCACGTAATGCACCTAGATGCTCTAAATGTAGGCCTCCCTTGAATAGTACACCGTGTTTTGCACCATTTGAAATGGCTGCAAGTGTTGCTGGCATAATGGCTGCAACAAGTGCGCATGGAGAAGCAACTACTAAGAGTACCATTGCTCGATAGAAAGTTGTTGTCCAGTCCCAGCCGAGTACAAAGTGAGGCAAAAACATCATTAGAGCAACGGCAAGTAGCGCAAATTTCACGTAAGTACCTTCGAATTTTTCTATAAACTGTTGAGAAGGAGATTTTTCACTTTGAGCACTTTGTACAAGCTGGATAATTTTTTGGAATAGTGTTTCGGAATTCGGTTTTGTCATTTCCATCGTAATGGCACCATTTAAGTTCACTGTACCGGCAAATACCTCGTCATCTTCACGTTTTGCCACTGGAAGAGGTTCACCACTAATAGCAGATTCATCGATAGAAGACTGTCCTTTAAAGATTACACCGTCTGCTGGTACACGTTCACCAGGCTTAACAAGTAGATGATCACCAATTTGTAGAGTTGATACAGCAACTTTCATTGGTTCAAAACCACCACGAACGAGCCAAGCCTCTTCAGGTTGTAAATTCATGAGTGCAGAAATTTCACGATGACTTTTGTTCATTGCATATGTTTCAAGAGCGCCACTCACAGCAAAGATGAAAATTAGAATAGCACCCTCCGTCCAATAACCGATTGCTGCTGAACCGATTGCGGCTAATACCATCAATAGTTCAACGTTAAGCGCCTTATTTTCAATGGTTTCTTCAATACCTTCTTTTGCTTTAGCAAATCCACCAACGCAAAATGCGACAATATATAAAAGAATAGAAGCTGTTGTTTGCCCGCTAATATCTAAACGCCATGCAAGCAAAATAAACAAACCTGCAATAAGGGCAGCGATTAATTCAGCATGTTCCTTTGTTTTCTCAATTAAACTAAAATTTTCTCGATTAGTGTGCTCCACCTTTATCCCTCCTGATAATGAAAATCAATATCAAAGCCTATATAAATCAATGAGTATAAACTATTTCTAATTGAAAATAGATTTCAATTAATTCCTTTCTAATTTAGAATTATTATAACAAAGGAATATTAAAAAAGAAAGTAAGAAATTTGAAGGAATTTTTAATAAAAGGGGATAAAAGTAGTCCAGGATTGAGTTGGGGGCAATTATGAGGTATTTTGAAATAATTTTGAACATAAGAAAAAGCACAGTTATTCATAGGAATATTCTGTGCTTTTCAAATTTGTGCAGTGAAAATGCCTTAAGTTTGGGAATTACTGCATAAATTAGGCTCATCACAATAAACGTGATGAGCCATAAATTATTTAACTAAAAACCCATTTTTGTAGTATAGCTGTCGCTATGCTTGCGCCACAGCTAAAAAATTATTACTACTTTTAAAAGTAACGTTATAAAATGAAATTACTCTTTATTAGAAAACACGTTCTGCATGTAGCGCAAGTTTTTCTAGAGATGATTTATCTACGTCTGCGTGTAGTGAGTTACCATGAGAGTCCATAGTTACAACAGCTGTGAACTTCTCAACGTTCAAGTGCCACATAGCTTCTGGAACACCGAATTCCATTAAGTCAACACCGTCTACTCCTTTAATGCAGTCTGCGTAGTATTGTGCAGCACCACCGATTGCATTTAAGTAAACGCCACCGTGCTCTTCTAATGCAGCAAGTGTTTTTGGTCCCATACCGCCTTTACCAATTACAGCGCGGATACCGAATTTTTTCATGATGTCACCTTGATATGGCTCCTCACGAATAGAAGTAGTTGGACCAGCTGCTTTTACTGTCCAGTTACCTTCTTCGTCTTTTGCCATTACAGGGCCACAGTGATAAATAACTTGTCCATTAAGATCAACTGGAGCATCATGGCTCATTAAGTGATGGTGAATTGCGTCACGGCCAGTATACATACGACCAGTAATCGAAACAACGTCACCAACTTTTAGAGCGCGAATTTGCTCTTCAGTAATTGGTGCAGTAAGTTCCACTACATCTGTAGTAGTATCTTCTGTTGTTGCTGCAACTTCATCTTCTTTAAATGTAATTTTTTCACCTTCTTGGTAATGCCAGTTAATAATTTCACCAGTTTGAGGATTGATGTCCACAGCCATACGACGGTATGCCCAGCAGTTATAAGCTACAGATACGTAGAATGATGCAGGGATACGGTGCATAACACCAATTTTACAGCCTAGTAATGTTGCTTCACCACCGAAGCCCATTGTACCGATACCAAATGTGTTTGCAGTTTTCACTACATACTCTTCTAATTTAGCAAGATCAGCATTTGGATTTGTATCTTCCACATGACGGAATAATTGTTCTTTCGCTAAGTCGTAACCAGAAGAACGGTCGCCACCGATACCTACACCGATGAAACCAGCTGAACAGCCTTGACCTTGTGCTTGGTATACTGAGTGAATGATACATTTACGAATACCATCTAAATCACGACCGGCGCGGCCAAGACCTTCAATCTCACATGGTAGGCTATACTGAATGTTTTTATTTTCACAGCCGCCACCTTTAAGGATTAATTTAATTGTAATGTAGTCTTTTTCCCATTGTTCGAATTTCATAACAGGAAGACCGTCACCAAGGTTGTTACCGCTGTTTGCGCCTGTTAATGAATCAACCGCATTTGGACGTAATTTTGCATCGGCAGATGTATCGCAAATAGCTTTTTTAATAGCTTCTTTAATTTCTAATTGGTTTACACCAACAGGAGTATAAATTTTGAATGTTGGTAGACCAGTATCTTGACAGATAGGTGATACATTATCTTCTGCCATAATAATATTAGTTGAGATTGTGTCTAAGCTCATTGCAGCACGAGTACCTGAATTCTCAGCTTCTTTAGCTTTCTTAATAGCACGACGTACGTCTTTTGGTAGATTTGTAGACGTTTCAGTAATTAAATCGTAAAGACTTTTCTCCAAAGTTTGGATATTCATTTGATATTGCCCCCCATAGAAAATTTGATTATTTCCACGTTACATTATACTCTTTTCAACTAATGAAAAAAAGAGTTCAACTCATTGTGGTCAGAATTAAAGGTCTATTCTCAAAAAGAGGAAATTATAATGTGAAATTATGTTATTTATCGTTAAGATGTTAGAAGAAAATTGAAGCGGGGTAATAAACAATATATTAAGATTTCCTGATCGGTTATAGGATTTACGGGAGCATGCTTTCGAGGAGCTGTTCACCTGAAACGTAAGGATTTTAGTAAAGTTCTATATAATTGGGATTGCTACTAGCCAGAAATGGCCAAGAAAAAAAGCAAGTGGATATATAGCTTTCCACTTGCTTTTATATAGCCTCCGGACGCAATTACGCCAAGGCGAAATTGATTAGTAGTTATTGTTCACGAGCATTAAATTGCTCCATTTTGTCCTCTAAATCATCCATCATTTGAATTAAACGATCAATATCCTCTAATTCAGTTGTTTCAGGATCAATGGCATCTAAAACTTCTAAAAACATTTCAAGACGCTCTTTTAAGTAACTCATTTGCTGTTTTTTATCAGTGATTGGATTTGACATACATACACCTCATTTCGTCCCCTCCATCTTAGCTGATTCGGGACTAAATTTCAATGTTTAGGTAAACGCCTAGGACTAAGCGATTATTTTGAAAAAACTAATAGACGGAATATTTACAATAATGAAATCATGTGTTAAATTAGTATTAAGAAAAGGTAAAGGAGCTGATTTAAAAAATCCAAAAAGACTCTAACTCGAAAAGGAGGGAGTTTAAACAAGTACTCGGCCAATGTAAAAGCCGAAATTCGTGTTTATACAATTAAATGGAGATAAGTGTTAGTTAGGCCTTAGCGTAAAATCACATGTGGTGAGCGCTAAGGCTTTTTAGTATGCTGTTCTTTGGAAGAATGACCTGATGTTGGAGGAAAAGATGACATACTTCTCAGATTACAGCAAAAAAAGATTTGCCATTCTAGTGTTAATTGTATCTATTTCAGGCTTTTCACAAGTGATGCTTTTACCGCTAATTTCAATTATTTTCGAACGTGATGGGTATCTTCCGCGTTGAACGGATTGAATGCAACAGGTCTATACATAGGAACTTTATTAATCTCCCCATTTATCGAACAGCCATTACGAAAATGGGGCTACAAACCCATTATTTTAATGGGCGGTGCACTTGTCTTCGCTTCGCTGTTAGCATTTCCTTTATAGAAGAGTGTGACCTTTTGGTTTATTCTCCGCTTATTCATTGGGGTAGGGGATCATGCATTACACTTTGCAACACAGACGTGGATTACAAGCACATCGGATCATAAAAGCTTAGGAAAAGGTATGGCCATTTACGGTAAAACTTATACAAATTTCAGAGGCATTACCGTTTATTGTATCCTCAATTATGTGCTTATTAGCGTGGTCTTTTGTATTTCTCTTACAAAATGAAAAACCAGAGCGATTAACGGGAGACTTACATGCAAGAGGCTGGCATCGTTATAAAATGGCCATTGTATTTGGATGGATTGCCTTTTTAGGGCCATTTGTTTACGGTTTTTTAGAATCCTCTTTAAATGCTTTGTTCCCAGTTTATGCTTTGCGTAAAGGTTTCGACGTGAATATGATTCCTATTATTTTATCAGTCTTTACATTTGGTGGGATTTTAACACAAGTACCACTTGGAGCTATAGGGGATAAAGTAGGACGACGTAATGTCTTAATGATAGGCTCATTTGGAGGGGCTATTATTTTTGGCATTGCGAGCTTTGTAGAGCATTCACAAATGGCAGTAGCCGTAGCATTTTTCTTTACAGGGACATTAGTCGGTTCGATGTTTTCATTAGGTATTACCTTTATGGCTGACTTAACACCAAAGGAACTACTGCCAACAGGAAATCTGCTTTGCGGCATTGCCCTTAGTATCGGTAGCTTAACAGGGCCATTTTTAGGAGGCGTTTATTTAGAATATGTAAATTACAGCTTCCTTTTATTAGTTGCGATGCTTTTGCTAACTGTAACTATTGTTTTGTTAGTATTTGGACGAAAAAAAATAAGCAATTAGTGTCGATGTAAGAGGCTTTGTCTTTTGGAAATCAACTTTGAAGTAGAAGGAAGAGCGTCAACCGTTCGGGTATAGAGAAGAACTGATCAGGTAGGGGAAGTTATTGCTCGAGTAAATTACTCAGCTTTTTCATAATGTGAAATTTGGGCAAAATAAAAGAGCGGGGCTCATCTCCCGCTCATAAAACAAAAAATGCCCAGCAAATCCGTGCTGTTATGGCATTCTTTGCGTGACAAGGATTTTTCGTCCAAGTCACATAGGTTTGGCACCTAGAATGATATTATACAGACAAGCAAACATAAAATCAAATAATATTTGCAGATAAGTAATATTTGGACTTTGGATTTCTATAGCCTAACTAAATTTGCATGGCCTAGCGAAAACGGAAAACGGAAAACGAAAAGTCGCTCGCGCTTCAAGGTATGAAACATGCCTTACTACAAAGGATACTTTAAACAAACGTAGTTGAAAGCTCAAAGGTAAAAGCCCAAAGTTTACGTGTCAAAATTCTTTCGTATTAAAGCTAAAAATTTAAAGTATAAAAATCTTTTAAATCCTGGGCAACTGGTTAAGGTGTTGATTTATCTGGACCGTCCGTCATCCACCAGGCAGCTGGAGCTGTGCATTACATAGAAAAATAATATACAAAACAGGCGTCTCTTAATTTGAGGAGACGCCTGTTTTGCTTCTATAAGAACTTATAGGTTTACGTATGAAATGAATGGGGAAACAAGGTGTGGTATAATTTCGTCTCAATGTTTTGGCTTCCTATAGGGATAATTTTATTAACTAGTATTACTTTGTATAAAAAACAATATAAAAAGGGTGAAAGCGGAGAAGGTGTAGCATTTTTGCTCCTTGCTAGTATATCTACATTTGTTGGAATTGGTATAAGAAATAGAGTCTCTTTAATATTCTATTTACTATCAATTATTTTAGGGTGTATCGCATTAGTATTGATTTTGAAGGCCTATAAAATAGACAGATTAAAACGATAATAAAGGACGCCCCGAGAATTCTCAAGACGTCCTTCTTCATCATTATTTATTCTTCAACACAAGCTTCGCCACACATTCCACTTGCGCTGTCTGTGCAAACATATCCACGGGCTGAATATACTCCACATCATAAAACTTCGATAATTCATTTAAATCCTTCGCTAATGTTGAAGGATTACAAGACGTATAGACAAAGCGCTTCGGTTTTAGCTTCAATACAGTGCGGATAAACTCTGGTGCTAGACCCGTGCGTGGTGGATCAACTGTAATAACATCTGGTGTAAATCCTTCCTTGCGCCATTTTGCTAAGACACTTTCTGCTGTGCCGACTGCGTATTTTGTATGCTTGAAGCTATGATTTCGTGCATTTTTACGTGCATCTTGAATGCTTTCTGGAATAACATCCATCCCACGAACTTCTTTAGCTTGGTCAGCTAGCCATAAACCGATTGTCCCAACACCGCAGTAAGCATCAACAACTGTTTCTTTGCCTGTTAATGCTGCTGCTTTTTTGATTTCATCATAGAGATGAACGGTTTGTGTTGGATTTAGTTGGAAAAAGGCGCGAGCTGATAAATCAAATGCTAATTCGCCAAGCTCTTCATGAATCGTTTCCTTACCATCGAGG
Source organism: Lysinibacillus sp. NPDC059133 (assembly GCF_042755925.1). Lineage (NCBI taxonomy): Bacteria > Bacillati > Bacillota > Bacilli > Caryophanales > Bacillaceae > Lysinibacillus > Lysinibacillus sp. NPDC059133. The sequence continues at coordinate 48,517 of NZ_JBHZDH010000021.1, forward strand.
ACAATCGTCTCATCGCCAAAGATTAACGATGTTTTCTCACGGTTAATATTTTGTGCGATCGATACGATACTTGGGTCGATTTTTTTTATACGAGCAATGAGTTCCGCTTGATGTGGAATTTCCTTACGCGTTGTGACGAGCACGACTTGTGTTTCACCAGTACGAATCCCAGTACGTACAACAATCGTACGCACTAAGCCATCAAGTGTACGACCATCGTAAATAGTAATATTCAGTTTTTGTAAAATTTTACGTGTTGCCACTGTAATTTTTGATGTAATCGGATGTTGAACAAGGCAATCATTGATGTTTAGTAACTTGTTACTACCTTCTGCAAATAGCCCTGCATAGACACGCTTACCTTCTTTACGTACTTGATATTGACTTTTGTTACGATAATTCCATGGATTATCCATCCCTAGAGTTTTGCGAACTTCAACTGTATTAGCTAAAGGCTTAGCATAACGTTCTAATGCTTGAATTACGATATCACGCTTTTCGATTAGCTGTTTTTCATATGTCATGTGTTGAAGCTGACAGCCGCCACATTCGTTGTAAACTGGGCATGGTGCTTCCTGACGATGTTTTGAAGCTTTGCGAATCGTTACTATTTCTGCTTCAGCAAAGTTTCGCTGTGTTTTAGTTACTTGTGCTGTAATTTCTTCACCAGGAATGGCACCCTTTACAAATACGACATTACGCTTATAAAAGCCTACACCTTCACCATTAATACCTAGTCTTTTTATTATTAGAGGAAATTTTTGTCCTACTTCCATTGTTGTTTGTTGCGTCAAGCGTTCCACGTCCCTGTTCTTTTAATATCATCTCCCCATTATAACTAAGGAGTAGACGATTGCAAAGCGACAGGGAAATCTTCATGTTCTAAAACTAAATCGTTAAGGGATAAAAATGTATAGCCTTGTTTTTTCGCTTCGGCAATAAACCTAGGAAGAGCTTCAGCGTTATCCTGCGCAACAGTATGCATTAATATTACGGCACCGGGGTGAAGCTGTTCCATTAATGCATTATACGCATAATCTGCGCCGCGTCGCACATCCCTTTCCCAATCCTTAAAGGCAATAGACCAGAAAATATGACGATAGCCTTCAGCGTTGCCTACCTCTAATAATTCCGCATTAAATGTACCTTCAGGCGGGCGAGCATAGGTTGTACGTTCAATACCCGTCAATTCACGCAGTTTATCATCAAGCTTTTTCCATTCTGTACGCATACCATCAGGCGTTAGTCTTGCCATATTTGGATGCCCCCATGAATGGTTGCCAATCATATGGCCATCTTTAACCATGCGTTTTACTAAATCAGGGGCACTTTCTAAATAATGACCAGTTAAAAAGAAGGTAGCTGGTGCGTTCTCCTTCTTTAACGTATCCAAAATGCTTTCCGTAAACCCATTTTCATATCCGTTATCAAAGGTTAAATAAGCAACTTTATTATCAGGCTTTCCTTTATAAATGGCACCATATTTTTCAACTATCTGATCAAGCTGTGCACCAGCTTCTGCTTGTTCACCGTTTTTTGCTCGTTTAAAGCCCCAGTTGTATTCATCAGAGCCAGAGGCCGAAAATGGATTAAAGCTAATTGCCGCGGCAATAATAAAAGTAGCAATTACCGATCCTACTATATGCTGTTTCCACATAAAAACGCATCCTTTCTTTTTCATTAGAATGCGTTAATTTTAAAAAAATTATCCTACTTGATTTCATTCAAAAAGTGTTTCTTTTAAATGAAGGAATTTAACTTCTTTCAGCGGACGAAAAAAAAAACACTCGCTGAAAGAAATTAAAGCCTCTGAACGCAATTATGCCGAGACATAGTTGATATGAATGATGTTTTTCTAAAACAGTAGGTTATACATGTTGACCTTCTAATACTTAAAAGGGCGAATACCCGCGGAAGAGAGGTGAATACCCGCGGAAGAGAGGCGAACACCCGCGAAAGAGAAGCGAATACCCGCGAAAGAGAGGCGAATACCCGCGAAACGAGTGAATACCCGCGGAAGAGAAGTGAATACCCGCGGAAGAGAGGTGAATACCCGCGGAAGAGAGGTGAATACCCGCGGAAGAGGAGTGAATACCCGCGGAAGAGAAGCGAATACTCGCTGAAGAGAAGTGAATACCCGCGGAAGAGAAGCGAATACCCGCGGAAGAGGGGTGAATACCCGCGGAAGAGAAGTGAATACCCGCGGAAGAGAGGCGAATACCCGCGAAACGAGCGAATACTCGCGGAAGAGGAGTCGAACACCGGAACACCTAAAAAGCAACACCCACGAAAAATGTTATAATGGTTAATAGTGAGGTGTTACGAATGCGTGTTATTACGAAGATTGCACGTCAAAAAAACAATCCAGAACGTTATAATATATATTTGAACGAAGAATACGCTTTTCCTGTAGATGAGGCAATTCTCATTCAATTTGAATTAACGAAGGGTAAAGTGCTTGAGGAATTTGATATTCAGGAAATTGCTTATGAGGATGAGATTCGAAAAGCTTTTAATAAAGGGTTAAATTTTTTATCTTATCAAATGCGTAGTGAGCATGAGGTCAAGAAAAAGCTTCTCTCGTTAGAATTTGGGGAAGCGGTTATTTTAGAGGCTATACAAAAGCTTAAATCGTATGGCTTTTTAAATGATGAAACTTACTCCAAGGCGTTGCTGAATACGAAAAAAGCTACGATGAAAAAGGGACCCAAAGCAATTAGGCAAGATCTTATGAAAAAAGGGATCGATAAAAGCTTACAGGATGAGGTACTTGCTACATATAGTCATGGGGAACAGGTAAAGCTGGCGACACAATTGGCTGAAAAGGTCATTCGATCGGAAAAAAAGAAAACGCCAACACAAATAAAAGCTAAAATTCAAGATTTTTTAATGCGAAAAGGTTATTCTTTTAGTGTTGTAGATGAGGTGCTTAGTCAAATAGAGATTGAGCAAGAGGAAGATGAATGGCAACAGCTACTTGATGTACAAGGCGAAAAAGTTTGGAAAAAGTATTCATCGAAGTATACTGGTTATGAATTGAAAATGAAAATAAAGCAGGCGCTCTATCAAAAGGGTTTTCCTATAGAAGTTATAGATCGTTTTATAGAAGAGAAGGAGAATGAGGAATGAACGAAAAAAATTATGCTGCCATGTCAGAGCATGAATTACGTGAAGAAATAGCTATGATAAAGGAAAAAGCACGTAAGGCGGAACAGCTAGGCATTATCAATGAATTCGCAGTATACGAGCGCAAGGCTTTAATGGCAGCTGCTTATTTAGTGGATTTGGATACAATAATTCCTGGAGAAATGTATCGTATTGACGGCTCTGAAAATGAATTTTTTCAAGTGGATTATTTAAAAGGACGCTTCGCATGGGGACATCGCTTAGGGGGCGAAAAATACCAAGAGGCTTTACCTGTTTCCATGCTATCTCCTGTAAAGGTGGGCAAATAAATGGATGAAAAAATTGAAAAGCTAACTGCTGAGTTACTTGCAAAAAACCCGGAAATGTCAGTAGGACGTGCACGAGTATGGATTGAGCTTTTATGGAGTGATTTTGAGTCAACTTCTGCAAAAGCTGGTTACGCTTATCGAGGTGCTGAATACACTGAAAATTTGGTGCGTCAATTAATTGCCAGCTATGGTGATAAACTGCATGCATTTGCGGGACGTAACCCAAAATACGCGCATCTACTTGATGCTAGTGATGATATGGTACAATAACAAAACCCTGGCCAATATAGTTGGTCAGGGTTTACTGATGTTTAATTACTTGCGCCAACCTGTAATTTTTTCTGGAGTTTATCTTCTGTAAAAATCCAGCCTGTGTATGAAGTGATAATCTCGTTGTCATCGTTTAAATGAGCGACAGCAACGAAAGGATAGCGATTATCACTACGGTAACGTAGATCAATTAATCTTACTTCTGTTAAGCCATTATCGAGTTCTGAAATTTCCCAACGATACAATGGTGAGAATGACACGAATGCAGCGAGATTGGGATCTTTCAATGCTATTTCAATAAGAGGCGTTTTCGGTAAAGGTTTTATTTCGAATTTATCGTAAATATTAACAGCTCGCCCATAAGCACGGCCAACATAATAATGCGTTTTGGATTTTGCTGCAATTCGCCAGTGGAAGAAACGCATTGTAGGGGCTACAATAACATACTCTTCATCCTGAATGGTATTATGCACAGCTTTCTTTACAGCCTTTTGGACTGCAAATCGTAAAATATAGTAAACGATAATAATGAAATACATGATACTAAATGTCCAAACAGGATTGACACCAAATGCCCAAAGTAAAATGCCGAGGCAGTGTAGTGTGAAAATAATAGGATCAAATGTATTAATGACACCAAGTGCAACCCATCTTCTAGAAAATGGTCGAAGTGCTTGTGTACCATATGCATTGAAGATATCAACAAAGACGTGAAGTGCTACAGCTAAAAATGTCCAAAGCCATAAATGAAACACATTTGCGTCTTGAATAATAAGTGCTAAAACCGCTGTAATTAAGATGGGCCAAATAGCTACTGCTGGAAGTGAATGTGTAACTCCACGATGATGTCGAATATAAATAGCGTTGTTGCGCAGCTTTAAAACGGTATCGACATCAGGTGCCTGCGAGCCAATAATGGTACCTGCCATTACTGCGGTAAATGTCATCGAATGATTTGCTACAACGGGATCCGCTAATGCAAGACCACCGAGGGCTATACCCATAACGAAATGTGTACCTGAATCCAAGAATATCCACTCCTTGTATGCATCAAAATAGAGTACAATTTGCATACATGTATATTTCAATAATCCGTAATACTTTGATATTTCTCTATTAAGACTGTCGTGCTAAATCTTGAAGCTAGAAAATAATGGCGCTTTTTGTCGTTTCAGACAAATATCTTTTCTTAATTGTATACTCTTTTTACTATAAATAAAATCGTAAAAACACTGGAGGTCACTGTGAATTATCCATATGTAACAGAATTTCGACAATCTTTAGTCGAATGGTTTAATGTTGAGAAGCGTGATTTACCTTGGAGACATACGACGGACCCTTATAAAATCTGGGTATCGGAAGTGATGCTACAGCAAACACGTGTCGACACAGTTATTCCTTATTACAATCGTTTCATGGAAAGTTTTCCAACATTAGAATTACTCGCGGAAGCTCCACAAGAATACTTATTAAAGCATTGGGAGGGCCTTGGCTATTATTCCCGTGCACGTAACTTACAAGCGGGTGTTCGCGAGGTTTTAGAAAACTACGGTGGGGTAGTACCCGATAATCGCCATGAGATTTCAACATTAAAAGGCGTAGGTCCGTATACTGCTGGAGCTATTTTAAGTATTGCCTATAATAAGCCCGAACATGCAGTTGATGGCAATGTTATGCGTGTTTTAAGTCGTGTGCTTACTATTCATGATGATATAGCAGCTCCAAAGACTAAAAAGATTTTCGAAGCGGCTGTTGAAGAACTGATCGATCCTGAAAATGCATCGTCATTCAATCAAGGCTTAATGGAGCTTGGTGCACTTATTTGTACGCCAACTTCACCAAAGTGCTTATTATGTCCAGTTCGCGAATACTGTATCTCTTTTAATGAAGGTGAGCCTGAAAAATTACCTATCAAATCTAAAAAAGTAAAGATGAAGCATATCACATACGATGTGCTTGTATGTCAAGATGATAAAGGTCGAATTTTATTGGAGCAGCGCCCAGCAGAGGGTTTATTAGCTAATCTATGGCAGTTTCCAATGCTTGAGCACGGTAAAGATTCAATAGATACTTTTATTAATGATTATGCTATGAATGTTCAACCGCAACAGGAATTGTTAACGTTTAAACATGTTTTTTCACATTTAACATGGCATATAAATAGCTATTTTATGAAATGCAATTCAGCAGTAAAGGGCGAATGGCTGACTCGCGAACAAATAGAATTATTACCAATGCCCGTTCCAATGCTGAAAATTTGGCAAGAAATTAAGGATTAATCAAGAAAATAATATTTATAAAAATTTATGAGCATAAAACCATTCACCTCGGTACACAATAATGAACGTGGAGGTGAATGAATAATGAAAAAGCAAAACAATCAAAATTTACAACCGAATAAAAACATGCAACGTCAAAATCAAGAATTTGGTTATGAAACAGACGTTACAGAGGCTAATGAAGTGCAAAAGCAAAATGCTAAAGCAGAGCAGAACAAAGCTCAAGCTTCAGGTAACTTCAATAAAACTAACCAAGATCTTGGTGAATAACACTTTGTAATTGCATAATTGCATTTACCTCTAAGGAGCTGTCTAAAATCGAAAAGATTTAAAAAAGACAGCTCCTTTTAAATTTTATTTAGTAAAATCTGATTGCTCAGGAAGTTGAGAGAGTTGCTCGGGTAGCCAATAAAACCACTTCGATGCGAAGAAAACAGAAGAGAAAGACCCGCTCCGATAAATGAATATAACAAAAAATTTCAATGGGGTTGTTGTTATGATAAAATTCGCTTCAAATTAACGAAATTTTGTACAAAATTAAAAGAGCGCAGGGAAATTTGTGGTTTTCTAACTACACCTTTCGCGTACACATTGCTATAATATACTAGAGACTGCTAGATTTAGGTAGCATAGACGAAAAGGTGGGCTTCAAAGATGGCAATACCGGTAGAAGGAGAAACGATACAAATACATAGTTATAAACACAATGGCCGTATCCACCGTGTTTGGCAAGAAACAACGATTTTAAAAGGAACAAAAAATATCATTATCGGTGCGAATGAGCGGACACTTGTGACAGAATCCGATGGTCGAACGTGGCTAACGAGAGAGCCTTCTATTTGTTATTTCCATGCGGAGTACTGGTTTAATATTATTTGCATGCTACGTGAAGACGGTGTGTATTATTATTGTAATCTAAGCTCACCATTTGTTTTCGATAATAATGCCATTAAATATATTGACTATGATTTAGACATTAAAGTTTTCCCTGATATGTCTTATTCACTCTTAGATGAGGATGAATATGAGCTACATCGTAAGGAAATGTCTTATCCAGATGTCATAGATAAAATTTTAAAGCGCAATGTCGATAAATTAATTAGCTGGATTCAACAAAAAAGAGGACCCTTTGCACCTGATTTCATCGATGTCTGGACAAATCGTTATAAGTTTCAGCTCGATATGCAAGCAGATGATTGTTAGTTGCACCTATTAGTTTTACTAATAGGTGTTTTTTTTATCGGAAAATAAGTAATCCTCTACCGTTTTTTTGTTATGGTAATATTGTAAGGTATTACAAATATTTGGGGGCAAATTATGAATACAGGTTATATCATAGGTACATTATTTTTTTTGACTGGTAGTTTTATGTTGTTCATGCACAGACTTGTAGCCGAGGCGGTCCGTTATTTGGGTCACTTTGTGAATGATACTATACATATGAATAATGAATTATACGTACCTTCTTTTGGGTTCATAATAGTAGGTCTGATTTTTATATTACTAGAATATGTATCTAAAAGATTAAAGGAAAAAATGTAAAAAGGATTGTTAAATAAGCTGATTGAAAAATAGTCCGTGATAAAGTTAAATTAACTGTACTTAAAACAAAATATTGCTATAATACGTTTGGGCATTCATTTTTTGTGGATGTCTGTTTCTTTTTATGTACGAAGTGATATAAGGGGTTCCCCTTGTATTTGCTAAATATGGTTTTTTGATAAGGATGTGATAATAAATTGGGTAGTATAAAGCGTTATATGAAATTTGTAAAACCATATACATGGGAAATAATTTTAACGATTTTAATTGGTATAGTGAAATTTGCAATTCCGTTATTTATTCCATTACTCATAAAAATTGTGTTAGATGATATTATTGCTGCAGATCATCTAACGGATGCAGAGAAGACAAAAGAACTGTTTTATTGGTTAGGTGGCACGATCATTGTATTCTTTATTATTCGACCACCGATTGAGTATTACCGTCAATATTTTGCTCAACATGTCAGTAACAAAGTGCTTTTCGATATTCGAAAACAAATATATGCACATTTACAGCGACTAAGTTTAAGATACTATGCAAATACAAGAGCTGGCGATGTGATTTCAAGAGTGATTAATGATGTGGAACAAACAAAAAACTTTATCATGACAGGCTTGATGAACGTTTGGCTCGACCTTGCGACAATTGTTATTGCAATCGGTATTATGTTTGCTATGGATGTAAAGCTAACGCTAGTAGCATTGATTGCGTTCCCATTCTATGCGTTTAGCGTAAAGTTCTTCTTTGGCAAGCTTCGGTCTTTAACACGTAAACGGTCACAAGCACTAGCAGGTGTGCAAAGCTATTTACATGAACGTGTAGCTGGAATGAGTATTATTAAAAGCTTCACGCTAGAAAAGCATGAGCAAAAATTATTTGATGAAGCAAATGGTGAATTTTTAGAGAAAGCACTAGATCATACGAAATGGAATGCTAAATCCTTTGCAGTGGTGAATACAATCACGGATGTAGCACCACTCCTAGTAATTGCTTATGCAGGTTATCAGGTTATTAATGGAGATCTTTCAGTCGGGACGATGGTTGCCTTTATTGCCTATATCGAACGACTGTATGGTCCACTTCGTCGCCTTGTAAGTTCATCGACAATGTTAACACAGTCCATTGCATCAATGGATCGAATGTTTGAATTAATAGATGAACCCTATGAAATTAAAAACAAGGCTAATGCGTTAGAGTTACCTCGGTTAAAGGGGGAAGTTCGTTTTGATAATGTGAACTTTCAATATGAAGAAGAGGGCTCACAAATTTTAAACAACATCAATTTTACAATTAATCCTGGGGAGACAGTTGCGTTTGTAGGAATGAGTGGCGGAGGAAAATCAACGATCATTAGTTTAATTCCTCGCTTTTATGACGCAACGAGTGGCAACGTATGTATTGATGACTATGATGTTCGTGACGTATCTTTACATTCTTTACGCTCACAAATTGGAATAGTCCTACAAGATAATATTTTGTTTAGTGATTCAGTAAAAGAGAATATTTTAATGGGCAAGCCAGGTGCATCTGATGAAGAGGTCATTGCTGCGGCAAAAGCGGCGAATGCACATGATTTTATAATGAACTTGCCAGATGGCTATGACACAAAGGTCGGGGAGCGCGGTGTGAAGTTATCAGGTGGACAAAAGCAGCGAGTAGCGATCGCCCGTGTATTTTTAAAAAATCCACCTATTTTAATACTGGATGAAGCAACCTCTGCTTTGGATTTAGAAAGTGAGGCACTTATTCAAGAATCATTGGATGTACTTGCACATGAACGCACAACCATTATAATTGCTCACCGACTTTCTACGATTACACATGCAGATAAAATTTTGGTTATAGATCATGGACAATTAATTGAAAGTGGTACGCACGAGCAATTAATGCAAAAAGAAGGAACCTACTTTAATTTATTCCAGGTGCAACATTTAGATTGATATACCACGGTATAACAGAAAAAATCTGATTCACAAACAAATTCCATACCTAAATTTTACTGATGAGTCAATAATCTAAAAATAGCCTTCCGTTCAAACATAAACGGAGGGCTATTTTTTTGTCTTATTTATAAAATATTATCGATTAATAAGATAATATTAATACGAAACTCGAACGATGTAGAAAATCTATGTTAATTGCAGAATAATAATGATTGAAAGAGCGATGTTTTTTGGTTAGAATTATCTGAAAATAGGGAATTGAGTGATAGTTAATGTAATTGAGTGAAAAAATGGGTGGGATGGGGCGATTGATCATGAGAAAAAAGCTGCTAGAAATAAAAGGCTTAAAGACAACCTTTTTTACAGATGATGGACAAATTCCTGCCGTAGATGATATCGATTTTTCTGTTCATGAGGGAGAAATATTAGGGATTGTAGGGGAATCGGGAAGTGGAAAAAGTGTTACATCACTGTCCATTATGGGATTAATACCGTCACCACCTGGAAAAATAACAGGGGGAGAAATACTATTAGATGGCAAAAACCTCGTCACATTATCTGATAAACAAATGCAGAAAATTCGTGGGAAAGATGTGGCGATGATTTTTCAGGAGCCTATGACATCCTTAAATCCTTTGTTTACAATTGGAGATCAGCTAAAAGAAGCGATTTTAATTCATAATCCAAAATGGTCGAAAAAAGAAGCCTCTGCAAGGGCAATTGAAATTATGAAGCTTGTAGGTCTACCACGTGCTGAGGAATTATTAAAAGATTATCCGCATCAGCTATCTGGGGGAATGCGACAACGGGTCATGATTGCAATGGCGCTTGCCTGTGATCCGAAGGTGCTAATTGCTGATGAGCCGACTACTGCACTAGATGTGACGATTCAAGCTCAAATTTTGCAACTTATGAAAGATTTAAATAAACGTTTAAATACAGCTGTGTTATTAATTACACATGATTTAGGCGTTGTAGCAGAAACATGCGAGCGAGTTATTGTGATGTATGCAGGTCAGATTGTAGAGGAGGCACCTATTCAGGAGATATTCGTTAATCCAAAGCACCCTTATACACAAGGGCTTATTAAATCTGTACCGGATATGCGTTATAAAAAGGACAATCTTTACTCTATACCAGGCAGTGTACCGAAGCCGGGAAGTATTCAGGAAGGCTGTCGTTTTGCAGCGCGTTGCGAATTTGCGATGGATCGCTGTATACAAGAAACACCACCTTTATATGAAGCAACAGAGCAGCATAAATCGAGATGTTTTTTACTAGAGAAACAGGAGGTGGAGCAACATGTCGAAAGTGTTGTTGAAAGTTGATGGTTTGAAAAAATATTTTCCCATTCGGAAGGGGGTCCTTAACACACAGGTTGGGGACGTAAAGGCAGTGGATGATGTTTCCTTTGAAGTCTTTGAAGGAGAAACATTAGGTATTGTGGGTGAGTCCGGATGTGGTAAATCAACGACTGGTCGACTTTTAATGCGATTGCTTGAGCCAACAGAGGGCGAGATTGAATTCGCAGGTAAAATGATTTCAGAATTATCGAACAATGAGATGCGCAAAGCCCGTAGAGACATTCAAATGATTTTCCAAGATCCTTATGCCTCTCTTAATCCTAGGCATAATATTGGAAAAATATTGGAGGAGCCTCTTATTGTTCATGGAATGGGCAATGCAAAGGAACGGAAACAGAAGGTATTAGAGCTTCTCGAAATTGTTGGGTTAAATGAATATCATGTGAAACGTTATCCACATCAATTTAGTGGTGGTCAAAGACAGCGTATCGGTATTGCTCGTGCTCTGATGACGAATCCTCGTTTAATTATTGCGGACGAGCCTGTCTCTGCACTCGATGTGTCCATACAGGCGCAAGTATTGAATTTATTGCAAAACTTACAAAAGGATTTAAAGCTAACTTATATTTTTATTTCCCACGATTTAGGAGTTGTACGCCATATTAGTAATCGTGTAGGTGTAATGTATTTGGGGAAATTAGTGGAGTTGACAGCAAGTGAGGATTTATATGCTGAGCCACTTCATCCATATACACAGGCACTGCTATCCTCGGTACCTGTTCCAGATCCTACGTTTGAACGTGAACAGCTCATTATTTCCGGAGATATTCCAAGTGCTTCGAATCCGCCAAGCGGGTGCACTTTCCATACAAGATGTCCTTTTAAAAAAGAAGAATGTTCTCAAGTAGTTCCAAAAATGCAAGAAGTGAAACCGGGTCATTATGTTGCTTGCCATCTATATGATGCAATCCAACATTCAATGATATAAAAAAACTTAGGGGGAAATTCAATGAAGAAAAAGAAGCTTTGGACTTTGGGTGTAATGCTTATCCTTGTTCTTTCGACAATCTTAGCCGCTTGTGGCGGTTCGGATACTAAGGATACGGGTAGTAAAGATACTTCAAGTGGTGGCGATAAAGCTAGCAGTGGCGGACCAAAAACATTAGTATATGGTCGTGGTGGTGATTCCACTGCTCTTGATCCAGCGACAGTAACAGAAGGTGAATCGTTTAAAGTTACGGTTAACATCTATGAGACTCTAATTAACTTTGGAGAGGACGATGTAACATTGCATCCAGGGCTAGCAAAATCTTGGGAACCTTCAGAAGATGGCCTAACATACACGATGCAACTTGAAGAAGGGGTTAAGTTCCATGACGGGACTGATTTTAATGCTGAAGCAGTCGTGAAAAATTTTGAGCGCTGGAAAGCTGGTGGTGCTGATAAATTCCCATACTACGCCTCTCAATTTACGGTAGGTGGAAAGCAAGTAATTGAGTCAATTACGGCTGATGGTGATTATAAAGTTATATTTAAACTCTCTCAACTACAAGCACCATTCTTGAAAAATTTAGCGATGTCTCCATTTGCTATAGCTTCACCAACAGCATTTGAAAAAGATGATGAGGCACTTAAAGATCATCCAGTAGGTACTGGTCCATTTAAATTTGTAGAGTGGAAACGAAATGATTCTATCACAATTGAGAAAAACCCTGATTATCGTATTGCAGATTTGCCGAAATTAGATAAAGTTATTTTCCGTTCTATTCCAGATAACTCCGCACGATTCAATGCATTAACTAACAATGAAGTTGATGTAGTTGATGGCTTAAGTCCATCTGATAAAGGTTCAATCGAATCAAATGCAGATTTACAATTAATCGAACGTCCATCTATGAATGTTGGTTATCTTGGATTAACAGTAACCCGTCCACCGTTCGATAATGTAAAAGTTCGTCAAGCAGTGAATTATGCAATCGATAAGCAAGCATTAGTAGATGCATTTTATGAAGGCTTAGGCGAGCCAGCAAAAAATCCGATGCCTTCATTAATTGCAGGCTACAACGATGAGGTTAAAGGCTATGACTATGATCCAGAAAAAGCAAAAGCATTATTAGCTGAGGCTGGCTACGATGGCAAAGAAATTGAGCTATGGGCAATGCCTGTGCCACGTCCGTACATGCCTGATGGTCAAAAAATTGCGGAAGCCATTCAGAAGAATTTAGCAGATGTTGGTATGAAATCTAAGATTGTAACGTTTGAATGGGCTACGTATTTAGATAAGGCGGAAAATGGAGATGCGGATGCGTTCTTACTTGGTTGGACAGGTGATAACGGAGATGCGGATAACTTCCTTTACACTTTATTAGACGGAGATAATATTCATTCTAACAACTATACATTCTATGACAACAAAGAAGTGCACAAACTATTAGTTGCAGCACAAACTGAAATGGATGAGGACAAGCGTAATGCCCTTTACAAGCAGGCACAAGAGATTATCTCTAATGATGCACCATGGGTTCCAATTGCTCACTCTACTCCAATTTTAGCTGCTAACACTAAAGTTACAAACTATATTGCGCATCCGACAGGTTCTGACCGTTTAGATGCAGTTGATATGAAGTAGGCATATAACAGGTTTTAATATAAGAGGAAATTATTTTAAAGAATCTGCTTGCTTTCTGCGGGTAAGCCGTAGAATTCTCGCAGATTCTTTTTACAGTTTGAATGATTATTTCTGTATGGAAGACCAATCATCAATCATTAAAACCGTTTGGTGAAGGCTGACCCTTTCTACAGTATGCGTAGAGACTTCAATGCTTTTGATGAAAAAGTATATTATGAAAATAACAGAGGGGTGAAGAAAATGCTTCACTATATGGGAAGGCGTTTGTTTCAATTAATCCCAGTTTTGCTTGGAATGACTTTTATCGTCTTCATGTTAATTCGCGCAATTCCTGGTAATCCAGCACAAGTAATTCTAGGACAGCAGGCAACGAAAGAAGCGGTCGAAGCGTTAAACGCAAGTTTAGGATTAAATAATCCATGGTATACACAATATTTTAGTTACTTAGGTGGGATTTTCCAGGGTGATTTAGGAGTATCATTACGTACTAAATTACCTGTATCAGAGGAAATTTTTCCGTATTTAGCGGCAACGGCTGAACTAGCGCTATTTGCCATGATTATTGCAGTGATAGTTGGCGTAAATGCTGGCATTATTTCTGCGTGGTTCCAAAATTCTTGGTTCGACTATGTAGCAATGGTAGTTGCCTTAGTTGGGGTGTCCATACCAGTTTTCTGGCTCGGTTTAATGGAACAATGGGCTTTCAGTAATCAGCTTGGCTGGTTCCCAACATCTGGTCGAGAGAACGTGCGAGATCCAATAACCGCCATTACTCATTTTTATTTACTGGATACGCTCATACAAGGCCGCTTTGATCAATTTACAGAAGTATTAAAGCGATTAGTATTACCGGGCATGGCTCTCGCGACAATTCCAATGGCGATTATTGCAAGAATGACTAGGTCGTCTATGCTTGAAGTAATGCGCTCTGACTATGTACGCACCGCTAGAGCAAAGGGACAAAAAATGTTTATTGTTGTTTATAAGCATGCATTAAAAAATGCAGTTATTCCAGTGTTAACAGTTATCGGTTTGCAAACAGGATTACTGCTAGGTGGTGCCATTTTAACAGAGACAATTTTCAGCTGGCCTGGAATTGGGCGTTATATTTATGATGCTATCGGCTTCCGAGACTATCCTGTTATTCAATCAGGTATTTTAGTAATTGCTTTTATTTTTATCATGATTAACTTAATTGTGGATTTACTGTATACAGTAATTGATCCACGGATCAAATACAAATAGAGGGGAGAAGCGATAATGACTGGAGCGATGGATATAAAAACAGAAGTAGCACCAAGTCGTGAACGAGCGGTAGGTCCTTGGAGAGAAGGCTGGCGTAGCTTTAAAAAGAGCAAAATCTCCCTGGTAGGTGCAGGTATTGTACTATTTTTTATTATACTTGCTATATTTGGCCCGATGATTGCTCCTGAAGGAATGAATGAACAAAATTTTACGAAGCGTTTATTAGCACCGTCAAGTGAGCATTGGTTTGGTACAGATGACTTTGGTCGGGATATTTTCTCTAGAGTTATACATGGAGCTCGAATTTCTTTGTGGGTAGGATTTTTTTCAGTTATTCTTTCTGTAATTGTAGGTAGCTTACTTGGTATTATTGCGGGGTACTACGGAAGATGGGTTGATACGATCATCTCGCGTGTTTTCGATATTATGTTAGCATTCCCTAGTATTTTACTAGCAATTGCAGTAGTGGCAGTACTTGGGCCATCATTACAAAATGCATTGATTGCTATAGCCATTATTAACGTGCCGAATTTCGGGCGCTTAATTCGTTCGAAAGTATTGAGTGTTAAAGAAGAGGAATATATCGTAGCAGCAAAGGCGATTGGAATGCGTGATTCACGAATTTTATTCTCGCATATTTTGCCAAACTCGATGACACCAATCATTGTTCAAGGAACGCTAGCAATAGCGACAGCGATTATTGAAGCGGCAGCACTAGGTTTCCTGGGATTAGGAGCTCAAGCACCCGCGCCAGAATGGGGAAAAATGCTGGCGGATGCCCGCGTATTTTTATTAAAGGCGCCGTGGACGATGATTTTCCCAGGGTTAGCTATTATGTTAACGGTTCTCGGTTTCAATCTAATGGGGGACGGTCTACGTGATGCGCTTGACCCGAAAATGAAAAGCTAACTAAAAAAGGCGAAGAGATGGATATCAAGCCAACTCTTCGCTCTTTTGATTAAATAAATTCCTCTTCAAATTCCACATTGATTTCTTGGCCATGATGAGTCTGATACGACACGATGAGCGTATCTAAATGCTCTAGGTTTTCTTCGTAATCTAAAATACGAGATAAAATATAAAGCAAGTGATAACTCGAGAATTCTGTATCGCCTTCATCATGCGCATAAGTTATTTGTTTTATAAATATCTCCATTAACTCGTTACGCTGAACATAATCATTATGTTTACTCCACTCGGAATGTTCGGGCTTTAATTTCCCAGTATATTTTAATAGTAGCTGTTCATGGTAAGTTAGTAGGAAATCAAGTCGCTCTTGAATCATTAAATGAAATTGCGTCGGTAGCTGGGCTAATTCGTTTTCATGATTATGAAGACGATGAAGCAGCTCTAAACTTTTCTTTGATGTTGTAATCATTTGACGATAAACAACTAATTTACGTGCTTTAACAAACTTTTTATTTTTAAAGTAATTACGCTCTTCCTTATAAAAATCATACAATGTGTCAACTCGTTGCATACGAGACTTAAATTTGCTTAATGCTTCTTTTGTAGAAGTATGCTCAGATGCTTGACGAACAGCAAGTCGCGTCCATCGGATAATATCATCCTGTAAAAAGTAAATCTTACGGAAAAGCTTTACTTCATATTTTGGTGGTAGGAAGAACAGATTGACAACAAATGCTGCTAGCACCCCAATTAATATGGTAATAAAGCGAATAAGACCAAATGTAAGAAAATCATCTCCTTGAAACTCCATAATAGCTACAACTGTAACAAGTGCTAGTGACAATGATTTTTCAAGTTTAAATTTCAACATGATACCGATCGCAACAATGACGGCAATGCCAATTGCTACTACATGGTGGCTGAAAAGCAAGCCAAAAATGACCGCGATGGTAGCTCCTATAATATTGGCTTGTATTTGCTCAACAATTGTTTGATAAGAGCGATAAATAGATGGCTGAATCGCAAAGATGGCTGCAATTCCTGCAAAAACAGGTGAAGGTAGCTCTAGCAGCTCAGCAATAAATAGTGCAAACACGATGGCGACACCAGTTTTAAATACACGGGCACCTAATTTCATAGAAAATGGATGTCCTTTCTGTCTAAAATTTTAAGCTTCCTTACATTATAGAAGGAAGTGCTCATAAAATACATAGATTTGTATGTCATTTACAGAAAAAGACGACTCACAGGGGAGTCGTCTTTAAAAGTTAACCTTAGACACTGTTCTAAATTGCACTGCTCACTAAGCGTTTAGCCTTTACATTTACAAATTACAATTGTGAAAATGCACTATCTACCGCTTTAATTGTTTCAAGAATATCTGCTTCTGTATGCTCTGTTGTTAAGAACCAAGCTTCATATTTTGATGGAGCTAAATTAATACCTTGTGCAAGCATTAATTTAAAGAAGCGCCCAAAGATCTCACCGTCTGAGTTTTCAGCTTGCTCATAGTTTTCTACTGTCACATCTGTAAAGTAAATTGTAAGAGCACCTTTAAGGCGATTAACAGTAATTGTTACATCATGTTTTTTGGCTGCAGCCAAGATACCTTCTTCTAAAATGGCTCCAAGACGGTCCATTTCATCATAAATTCCTGGAGTTTGTAATACTTCTAGGCAGGCAATACCAGCTTGCATGGATGCAGGGTTTCCTGCCATTGTGCCTGCTTGATAAGCAGGTCCAAGTGGAGCAACTGTATCCATAATTTCTTTACGACCGCCGTATGCACCGATCGGTAAACCACCGCCGATTACTTTACCAAGTGCAGTTAGGTCTGGTGTTAAGCCTAATAAGGTTTGAGCACTACCATAGTGGAAGCGGAAAGCAGTAATAACTTCATCGTAAATAGTTAATGCACCATTTTCCTTTGCTGTGGCATGAACTAATTCTAGGAAGCCAGGGTTAGGCTCTACAATACCGAAGTTTCCAACGATAGGCTCTATTAAAATAGCTGCGATTTGATCGCCCCATTTATCCATTGCTTCTGTAAATGCTTCAGGGTTGTTAAATGGTACAGTAATTACTTCCGCTGCTGTTGAAGTTGTAACACCAGCTGAGTCTGGAGTACCTAATGTTGCAGGACCAGAACCAGCAGCTACTAGTACTAAGTCAAAGTGACCATGGTAGCAACCAGCGAATTTCATAATTTTTGTACGACCAGTATAAGCACGTGCAACACGAATTGTTGTCATTACAGCTTCTGTACCAGAGTTATTAAAGCGTACTTTATCCATAGATGGGATTACTTCTTTTAGCATTTTAGCAAAAGTAACCTCATATTCAGTTGGAGTCCCAAACAAAGTTCCATTTTCAGCTGCGTGTGTAATAGCCTTTGCGATATGTGGGTGACCGTGACCAGTAACGATTGGACCGTAAGCTGCAAGATAGTCGATATAACGGTTGCCATCAACATCCCAAAAATAAGCACCTTTCCCACGAGCCATTGCAACAGGTGAACCTCCGCCAACTGCTTTATAAGAACGAGAAGGGCTATTTACACCACCAACGATATGCTGTAGCGCTTCTGCGTGTACTGCTTCAGATTTTGTGTGATTCATATATATTGCCTCCTAAATCTTTATACTTCATCTATTGTAGACCTATCAGTGCAAGAAATCCAAAGAAATTAAGGGATATGATTTGTTTTACTATTTAGAGTAAAATAGAGCGTACAGAGGAGGAGATTGATATGGCTTTAATAGAAGGTAAAAAAGCACCTGATTTTTCCCTTATAAATGAAAAAGAAGAAATAGTAAAGTTAGCGGATTTCAAAGGACAAAATGTTATTTTATATTTTTATCCTAAAGATATGACACCAGGCTGTACGATGGAGGCTTGTGACTTCCGTGATAAGAACGAGGGTTTTAGTAAATTAAATGCAGTTGTACTTGGCATTAGTCCTGACGATGCAAAAAAACATACCAAATTTATAGATAAGCATGGATTACCATTCTCGCTATTAGTGGATGAGGATCATGCCGTAGCAGAAGCGTATGGCGTGTGGGTGCTGAAGAAGATGTATGGACGTGAATATATGGGGATAGAACGTTCGACATTTTTAATTGATACAGAAGGAAATCTCATAAAGGCTTGGCGTAAAGTACGTGTGAAAAATCATATTGAAGAAGTATATACATATTTAGCAGAATGGGAGGTGACACAATGAGAATTTATTTTACGTTTGAACCAAGACCAAATTTACGTGAACCACTAGTAGCAGAATTTCCACAAGTTGATTTTATTTTTGAAAATGGCTTATCAAACGATGAGTTACAACAAGCGGATGTGCTTGTCACATATGGTGAAGATTTAAATGATGAAAATATGCAGTATGCGGCAAAGCTTAAATGGATATTTGTCGCTTCAGCGGGGATCGAAAAAATGCCAGCACAGGCCATTGTTGAACGAGGGATATTAGTTTCGAATGTGCGTGGCATTCATAAAACACCAATGGCAGAATCAATGCTTGCACATATTTTAGCGATTAAGCGTGCACTACCTTGGATGTATGAACAGCAGAAGAAAAGCGAATGGTCAAAAAA
This sequence comes from Lysinibacillus sp. NPDC059133, assembly GCF_042755925.1. Classification (NCBI taxonomy): domain Bacteria; kingdom Bacillati; phylum Bacillota; class Bacilli; order Caryophanales; family Bacillaceae; genus Lysinibacillus; species Lysinibacillus sp. NPDC059133. The sequence goes on from NZ_JBHZDH010000021.1 coordinate 67,698, forward strand.
AGCAAAACAAACCGAGTTGCGGGATAGTACAGCACTTATTTTAGGACCTGGAGCTATTGGCTCGGAAGTAGGTCGCTTATTGCAAGCATTTGGTGTTGTGACAATTGGCTGTAACCGTTCAGGGAACGAAGCGGCCTATATGAATGAGATGGTGAGCTTCGATCAACTAATCGAAGCTTTACCTAAGGCCGATATTGTCATTTCTGTATTACCTAAAACAGAAGAGACGACACATTTATTGAAAGAACAACATTTTAAAGCGATGAAAAATGATGCCATTTTCATGAATTTTGGTCGTGGAAACTTAGTAGAGGAAAATGTTTTGATTCATGCCATTCAAGCAGGTGAAATTGGTTATGCTGTTTTAGATGTATTTGAACAAGAGCCTTTAGCTGAGAATCATCCTTTATGGACTTTTTCGAATGTCATTGTGTCTCCGCATATTTCAAGTCACTCATCTCGCTATGTTGAACGCAGCTTAGAAATCTTTAAGCCTAGTTTAGAGAAGTGGTTACGTGGTGAAACGGATTTAGAAAATATAATGGATTTATCAAGAGGTTATTGAATTAATCCTAATTAAACTGAAATGTGTATGATTGTTGACAGAAGTAAGCTTAATTCGATACACTAATTATAACAATTATAAATTAATAATCTTTATGGAAGAGGTGCATGACGATGTCTGAAACGCATTTACAGGATGCACTTGACACGTTAAAAACAACTGGTGTTCGTATTACTCCTCAGCGTCATGCTATTTTGGAATATTTAATTCAAACAATGGCACATCCAACTGCCGATGAAATTTATAAAGCACTTGAAGGGAAATTCCCAAATATGAGTGTAGCGACCGTCTATAATAACCTTCGCGTATTTCGTGAAGTTGGTCTAGTAAAAGAACTAACTTTTGGTGATGCTTCAAGCCGCTTTGATTTCGTTACAAACGATCATTATCATATGATTTGTGAATGCTGTGGAAAAATAGTCGACTTCCATTATCCTGGTCTCGACGAAATTGAACATTTTGCATCACAAGTAACAGGCTTTGATGTGCATTCGCATCGTTTAGAAATTTACGGCACTTGTCCATCGTGTAAAGATGTATCTGCAAAAGTACAATAAAAAAATCCTAGCTCTTATCGAAGGGCTAGGATTTTTTTGCCTTATTATAAGATTGGTCGAACTCTTTTCCTTCTAGAGTTGGATCCAGTGTTAATGGTTCATTGCAGTACATACACATATCTACACGGCCTAATACTTTTGTGTACTTATGGCAATTAGGGCATACGACTTGAACAGCTCGTGTTGAGAGCAGTCCAATCCATGCATATACGACTGTACTACCAATAATACAAAGTACACCAAGTGTCATGAAAATTAATACTAGAATAGGATTGTTTTTAAAGAAGATTCCCCCATACATAACTACAAAGCCGATAAAAATAAGTGCTAATGCGAATGAACGGATTTTATTAATTTTATTTTTGTAAGGTTTCATTTATCATCTTGCCTCCCAATCTAAAATCTACTATAACATATAAGAACAAAGTATTTTAGCTTTGATAACGTGGAAAGAAGGAATACTTTTAGAGTATGTCGAAATTTTAACGAACTCAATTTCGCCTTGGCGTAATTGAGTTCGGTGAAAATCCGTCACATCCACTGAATGAAGATAAAAGGTTACAAGTAAATAGAGGGGGACTGAACATGGAACAAGTTTTGCGTCCGATATATCAGGAACGTGCAAGTCAGTCGAATACATTAGGCGTTATTTTAGTGGGAAAACGAGAGGAACAAAGTAATGTTACAGATACATTTGATACAATCTTACTTATTATTGTAAAGGAAGCAGAACAACCAGTCTTTACGAAACATTATCTATATGAAGGAAATAAAGTAGCATTACATACGGTTACTGAGAAAATAATACGAAAATGGCTGCTTATAGGCTCAAATAAAAAAGTAGTCGATTGGATTTTCTTTGGTCGAGTATTATTTGATCGTAATGAATTTCTTCATAAATTAAAAATTGAATTACAGGAGTTTCCGTTTAGTGGTCGTAAAATCAAAACAGGCATTCAATTTTCAAAGTTAATTCGTCGTTACTTAGAAGGAAAAGAATACTTTGATAAAGGTAGCTATCTCGATGCTTATAATCATGTAGTAGATTCGTTACATCATTTGGGCCGTTTGTCCATTATTGATAGTGGACTTTATCCTGAAGTAACTGTTTGGGCCCAAGTGAAAAAAATAGAACCAGCGATTTATAAATTATACGAGGAGCTCGTTACAAGTATTGAACCGATAGAAAAACGATTAGAGCTATTGTTTTTAGCAAGTGAGTTTTTAATACATTCACGTACTCGAGACGGCGCACAACATATTTTAGAAGTAATGCAATCGAAGGAGACTTGGACTATTCAGGAATTGCATGATCATGATGAGCTCATGAATTACTCGGTAGATTTAGAAGTATTTGTAGAATATCTAGTGGACAAAGGTTATATTCAAATTGAACCTATCGTTGCGAAAAGTGAAATGATATTCCACCGTCATTATAAAGTAAATAAAGAAGCTCTAGAAATGGAGCAAGGACTGTAGTATGCTAGTTATCGAGGTATGAAAAATACCTCGATATTTTTTTATAAAAAAGTTGTTGACTTTTAATTCGATGATATTGTATTATATTAATTGTCGCTAAGACATAATGAAAAACTCAACGAACGAAAAAAACTTTTTTAAAAAAGTTGTTGACATGAATTGAGTTAAATGTTAATATAAAGAAGTTGCTGAAAAACAACGGCGACAAAATGAACCTTGAAAACTGAACAAGCAAAACGTAATCAATAAAGTTTTTAGTAACTAGTCTTGAGTTAGTGAACGAAACAAAATTTTGGACATCAAACATGATGCCAGCAAAACAATTTGAGCTAATCAAATTTCTTTTTATGGAGAGTTTGATCCTGGCTCAGGACGAACGCT